>NZ_DKLH01000067.1:0-11307 GCF_002455685.1 Sphingobacterium sp. UBA6645 | reverse complement strand
AACTTTCGGTATGATCCATTTTTTCGTGACAGGGCACATTAATTATTTGTGTCTCTCCCCTTATGTTTACGATGTCAATTAATAATCCGAATTAAGTTTTCGTTAACTCATTCCTCCTCCGAATTGGTAAGACTATTTTAAATAAAAAATGGTAATTATGGATTCAACACAGATAGAACAGTATTTATCAAATTTGGAAGATCAACTGATTAAACAGTCGAAAAGAGTAATGTTACTACCTTTAAGAAATTGGGAATATCAATTGCCTAAGGAACCAGCTGTATATATTTTTATAGAAGGCAATGAGATATGCTATGTCGGGGAAGCGGAGGATTTGAGACTAAAAATGCGGAAGTTTTGTCGTCATAAGAACGACCGTTTCAAGCGCGCTTTTGGAATTTATCACTTTTCCAACCATCCGGATTTAGCGCTATCGAAAGGGGAATCATTTTCTGAAGAAACGAGCGCTCTTATTGCAAATAAAATTAGTGAATTATTAACTTTTGCTTATATAAAAGTCGAATTAGGAAGGGCAGAATTAAAAGATTTATTGAATAAAAAAATGAATACGAAATATCCCCTCACCTTGCGCAAATCTGGCGTAAAGTCGATAGATATTAAAGAGCTCAGAAAAACCTATCAAAATGCTTTCAAACGATGGTCGAGAGATGAGGATCAATTGTTAGAATCGCTTTTTTATGAGAACAAGCCGATAAAAGAACTGTCAGATATTTTTAAACGTCAATCTTCTGCAATCCGTCGTCGAATTGAAAAGCTAAAACTGTAACGATATAATCAAGAAGGAAAAACGCTCTATAAAAACAAAAAGCGGGAATCCATCCCGCTTATGTTTTATGATGTTCATCCCACAATTCAACTATCCTGATCTGTTCTTGATTTGTTGAAGTTGTGGAATTATCGCCTATTCAACATCGATTACACGTTGCACATCGTCGCGAATATCATTAGGCAACATCATGTATATTTCCTTTTTCACCATTAAAGGCGATAAATCTGGGTCAGCATGGTTAGCATCAATGGTTACCAAAGTTTCGAAGCCACCATCTAACCATTTCCCTTCATCCTCCAGGTATGCTTTGTGTTTTTCATTCAACAAACGTAATCCCTGTAAGATACGCTCATTGCTTAAGGTTTGATTGTTTATCATATCTAAATGCTTTTCCATTAATTATAAACGTTAGATATCGAATAAATGTATAAAGCGCGTGTAAAAAATGTCGCAAAGGACGTTAAAAAGAATAAGTTTAATTGGGAAGTGAAAAAGCAGACAAATTATGTCCGCTTTTTATATTTAGAAACTTAATAAATAAAAATTCAGTTTTATTTAGAGTAAAATGCTTTCTGATGAAAATTCGAATTTTTATCAGCTTTCACCTGCAGTTCAAGGCTCGAATAATTCTTGTCTATAAAAATGTAAAAGAAAGGATACGAAGATTTAACGTTCAGCGTTAAGATTTCTGGAATTTCATCTACTTTATTGGCATTCGAAACATCATACCCCAAGCGCTTCGTAACGCCATCCTTACCCGTGCATTCTAAAACATCGTCGATAAAACGAACGGACTTTATTTCAGCCATCCCTTTATCAACAACAGTACCTTCGACATCATCACCTTCTATAATTTCAACGCGATGGGGCGTCCAAACAGTATTTTGCAAATCTGCAGCAATTTGATCTTTTAGTTTAGGTGGTTTAACGTCGTTTTCACTGCATGCGATAAAAAATACACTTATCAGCAAAAGGAGTCCAAGTTTTTTCATAGTATTATATTTTATACTTTAAATGTATGTTTTATTGCCACTATTCAAAAGTGGTAATTCAGTAATTGTCATTTTAATACGACAATAAACCGCTAATCCACTATGATATTGGATATTACAAGCGCTATCTACCTGTCTTAACAAGGGAACACAGAAAACCACAAATATTAATCTATGATAAATTGTGTGAAAACTGACGAAATTTTTTTTAATTTATTTTCGTTAATAAATAAATTACTTAGTTTTGATGTGCTTTAACATTACACTATTAATACATTAATTAGCCCCCGAACACATTAGTATGAAAACATTAAAAAACGACCCACCAGAATGTAGTCTCAATTTGCTCGCTATGCGCGACACGTTGGAAGTGCTAGGTGGAAAATGGAAGCTACTTATACTCCATTATTTAATTACTCGCGATGATCAGATTAACACTTTCAAAAAGATGCAAAGAGAAATTACTGGGATTTCTGCAAAAATGCTCACTAAAGAATTAAAAGATCTAGAAGAAAACCATCTGGTCCATCGTGAACAACAAAACACAAAGCCTATTACCGTTCGTTATACCATAACTGAATACGGACGTTCTGCAGGCGACCTAATCCAGCAATTGGTAGACTGGGGAAAAACGCATCGAATCAAGTTGCTAACCTCTGGTCAATAACACGAATCAGTAGAATTTACATTTAAAAGCCTTCCTATCTGTAGTGAAGGCTTTTTCTTTTGAATTTAACACTCGGTAAATATTCTCCGCATATTTTTACCGAACCCTCCCCGACTTTCACCGAATTTTCTTGCACATCAGCCTAATCTACCTAGGGCTGCATCCATCCTTACCCTACCTTTGGAGTATCAAATAAGAAATAATAAACAGAACAATTAAACATTAAAAAATAAAAGACATGAAAACTCAAACTAAAACTTTCGCAATCGCAGCATTATTATTCGTTTCATCAGTAAACGTATTTGCAAACCCTATTAAGGAGGAGAAGAAGACCTTAAACAAAGCCGTTGTTGAGAATGTCGTTGATGAATATATCAACGCAACAGTAAATGGAAACACACTTTACATCAACGATCTATTCGACAACAGTTTCAAACAAAAATTCAATGCTGGAAAATCGCAAAAAGTATCTGGAAAAGAAGATTATATCAGCTTCTTAAAGAAAAATAAAGGGGTTCAATATGATTGCGAAGTGAGTTATGAGCTGGTTGAGAAAAATAGAAACTATAGTTTAGCCCGTGTTACCTTAGACTTCGGAAACTTTAAAAGAATCGACTACGTTTCGATCAACATGGACCAAGATGGATGGAAAATCAACGAAGTAAACTCTGTTTATCAGAAATAATAATCTCCAATAGCAACACAAAGAGGGCCAAGCAAAAATGCTTGGCCCTCTTGTATGTTATTGATTATCTATCCCAGAAAAATGGCGGTTCGATGCCTAATGCACGCAAGTACACAAAGCCCTGCGCGCGATGATGTATTTCATTGTCTACGAAATACAATAGATTCTGATAAACCGGAAATTCATATTCGCCGAATAGGTTAAAGGATTCGTGAAACTGCTCATCGGGAATCTGCTTAAAAAGCTCGTTAATCTGCGAGGTCTGTTGATCCCATTCGTTGAGAAGATCGCTCTTCGTTTTTAGTTCCGGCAACTCGTGAGAATAGCCCTCGATTTTCTTATGGACAATTCCATCCAATCCTGGCGCAGCGATGCTCAGTAATTCTTTGATTAAATCACCGAATACACGCATGCCGCCAATTGAGAACTTAAATATCTCCGCTTCGGGAAATGCTTCGATTGTCTTCCTTGTCAATGTACGATGTCCTTGCCAATGATTCAAAAACTCGTCTCTGCTAATAATTTCTTTCGTGCTCATCTCTTTAAATGTTGATTAATGATATAGCCAAAATTAGTAGCAGATTTGACAAGGGTATGTCAGCAGAAAAATATTAGTTCACAAGTCTTGCTATGGGATACAGTTTAAAGGTTTTTTCGTAAAATGGACTCCGCTGATAAAGCCATTGCAATTGGGCTGTCCCACTTGTCCGTAGCTTCTCGTCGTTAATCTTCGCCTCCTCAAAGGATTTCTTCAAATCCTTATCTTTTTCAAGCATCTCCGCAGCATAATCCTCGAAGATATACGCCGAGAAATACTCCTTCTGAGAAAGAACAGCATCAAAAAAGTTCCAGTTGAAGAAAGAGTCTGGAGCCTGCGGCTCTAAAGTTTCGATGATATAACGAATGGCTTGCTGATTAGTGGGAATGACCCAATCGCCTTCAAAATACGCTTGTTTTCTTTTTACAACTTCCAACTCAACATCAGTATGGGGATAATGCCCCTCATAGGGCCTATTAGATGTTCTATAATCGGATATATAATACATTTCGGCATCTATGATCGTATCCTGCTTCAATTGCTGCATATCGACTCTATTAGCTTTCAATAATTGAATTACCTTTTCATAGGCCTGCGGAACGATATACGCTTTGGGCTTATCAATCCTCAATGTTTCCTTATATCTATAATAATGTGGAATATTCTGACTATACGGCTTCTTACGATCGTAATACAAGCGCTGCTGCCCGCTAACCCTGCTAGTCTGGTGTCCGCTTTGAAATCCCAAGAAGGGAATCTGCTCTACCTTTGTAGTATCCAGTTCCCAACGAATTGCAAATTGCTTTTGATGTACTAGTCCGTCCTTTATTTCCTGTCGAAGTTTTACGATATGCTTTGCCTCTCTCTTTAGGTTTTCATGCAAGATCTCCATCAATGCGTAAGTTGATTCTACACGATCCTTATAGGGTTTCCACATATGTGTTTCGGGCATATAGCCAATAGTATGATGTAATGCTGCATAGCCGGTTGAATATCGCGGACCGTCAAGAAATGATACCAGTCCGGATTGGGGAGTCTCGCCTTTTGAATCAACATAGGGAACCATAGGATATCCTTTTTTGTCCATCTCACGATATAGCGGCTTTGTAAAGCGCTCTTTCATGTAGCTGCTTAGCTTGGGATGTAACTTATCTGGATGTGTCGCAATCAGGGTCATAATGTGCTGATAGTCCGCGCCGTTGCTGGTATGCGTATCGAAGAATACATCAGGATCCCAAATGCTGAACACCTCATTAAACAACATCGCATTTCTGGTATCAGCCTTAATGAAATCTCTATTTAAATCGTAATTCTGACTACTACCGCGAAAACCGTATGCGTTCGGACCGTTCTGATTCGCTCTCGTTGTTCCCCTATTGAGCATCCCAGCAATATTATAAACCGGTATCAGACAGATAACGACATCCGAGGAGAGCTTGTTTTGCTTTAGCAAATCCCTTACGAACATCATACTCGCATCAATGCCTTCCGGTTCGCCGGGATGTATTCCATTATTCATAAAAAGTACGGCCTTACCTTTCGCCTTAATGCTTTGCGGATCGAAATCACCATCCTTCGATAGGACGATCAGCTGAAGCGGCTTCCCCACATCGGTCTTTCCTAAATCCATAATCTTCGTTTGCTTCTCATCCTTTAGTAGATCTTGATAATAACTTCGAAGTTCCTCATACGTGACGGTAGTATTCCGCTCAGGATCCTTTTCAAAGGGAATTTGCTGACCGGACACATCATTTAGAGTAAATATCAAGATAATGCTCAGTATAGAAGTAAATGCTTTCATGGTTTTGTTAAATGTAATAATGGATTAGAATCCTCCGACAAAGCTACCGAAATATGAATAGAAAAGAACAATGATATGCTTCAGCACTGCTAAGCTATTGGATTAGCTAAGCTCACTTCGGAAAACTACTAAATAGAAAAAGCCGCTCGGAAATGAGCGGCTTTAATATTTTCATCTTATTGCTAAGATTTAAACTGTTGGGCTATTATTTAGCTTGGTTTGCACGAATAATATTCAATGCACCACCAGCTTTAAACCAACCGATTTGTTGTTCGTTGTAAGTATGGTTTGCTAAGATTTCTTCGGATGTACCATCAGCATGGTGTAATACCAACGTTAATGGTTTATTCGGAGCAAACTCAGTTAATCCATTGATATCGATGATATCATCTTCTTGGATTTTATCGTAATCTTCTTTGTTTGCGAATGTTAAACCTAACATACCTTGTTTCTTCAAGTTCGTTTCGTGGATACGAGCGAATGATTTCACTAATACCGCGCGAACGCCTAAGTGACGAGGCTCCATTGCCGCGTGCTCACGAGAAGAACCTTCACCATAGTTTTCATCACCAACAACAATAGATCCGATATTAGCAGCCTTATAAGCACGTTGGGTTGCAGGAACTGCACCATACTCGCCTGTTAACTGGTTCTTAACGTTATCTGTTTTATCGTTGAAGTAGTTTACTGCACCGATTAACATGTTGTTAGAGATATTATCTAGGTGACCACGGTATTTCAACCAAGGACCTGCCATAGAAATGTGGTCAGTTGTACATTTACCTTTAGCTTTGATCAATAATTTCAAGCCTTTAAGATCCGTACCTTCCCATGCTGCGAATGGCTCTAACAACTGCAAACGATCTGAAGTTGGAGAAACATCAACAGTAACCGATGAACCATCTTCAGCTGGAGCTTGATATCCTGGATCATCGACTGCGAATCCTTTTTCTGGTAATTCATCACCAGTAGGAGGATCTAATTTTACTTGCTCTCCGTTTTTGTTTGTTAATGTATCTGTAACCGGGTTAAATCCTAAGTCACCTGAGATAGCGATAGCTGCTACCATTTCAGGAGAAGTTACAAATGCAAATGTATTCGGGTTACCGTCAGCGCGTTTTGCGAAGTTACGGTTGAACGAGTGTACAATCGTGTTTTTCTCTTGCTTATCTGCACCAGCACGATCCCACATACCGATACATGGACCACATGCATTAGTAAAGATCGTTGCGTTTAGATCTTCGAAAGTTTTCAATAAACCATCGCGATCTGCAGTGAAGCGTACTTGCTCAGAACCTGGGTTGATACCAAATTCTGCTTTCGTTACTAATCCTTTTTCGATCGCTTGTTTCGCAATAGAAGCAGCACGCGAAAGGTCTTCGTAAGAAGAGTTAGTACAAGACCCGATTAATCCCCACTCTACTTTTGTAGGCCAGCCGTTTTTACCAGCTTCCTCACGCATACGAGAGATTGGAGTATATAAATCTGGAGTGAAAGGACCATTCAACGATGGCTCTAACTCAGAAAGGTTAATTTCAATTAATTGATCGAAGTATTGCTCAGGGTTAGCATATACTTCCGCATCAGCTGTTAAATGGTGTTTGATAGCATTTGCTGCATCAGCAACTTCTTCACGGTCTGTCGCACGTAAGTAACGCTCCATAGAAGCATCATATCCGAAAGTTGATGTCGTTGCACCAATTTCAGCACCCATGTTACAGATTGTACCTTTACCAGTACATGATAATGATTCAGCACCTTCGCCGAAGTATTCAACGATAGCACCAGTACCACCTTTTACAGTTAAGATACCAGCAACTTTCAAGATTACATCTTTAGGAGCTGCCCATCCTGATAATTTACCTGTTAATTTAACACCGATTAATTTAGGGAATTTAAGCTCCCATGGTAAACCTGCCATTACATCACAAGCATCAGCACCACCAACACCGATAGCAACCATTCCTAAGCCACCTGCGTTTACTGTGTGTGAGTCCGTACCGATCATCATACCACCTGGGAAAGCATAGTTCTCCAACACTACTTGGTGAATAATACCTGCTCCTGGTTTCCAGAAACCAATACCATATTTATTAGATACAGAACTTAAGAAGTTGAACACTTCTGAACTTTCTTGCTTCGCACGTGTTAAATCCTGGTCTGCACCATCACGAGCTTGAATCAAGTGGTCACAGTGAACTGTTGATGGAACTGCAGCCTTCGGACGACCTGCTTGCATAAATTGCAATAAAGCCATCTGTGCCGTAGCATCCTGCATCGCAACGCGATCCGGTGCGAAATCAACATAAGACTTACCTCTCTCGTAAGCTTCCGTAGCGGTACCATCCCAAAGGTGCGCATACAAAATTTTCTCTGCTAATGTCAAAGGCTTATTCACGACCTGACGAGCTGCATTAATACGCTCATCATACTGTGAATAAACTTTTTTGATCATGTCTATATCAAAAGCCATGTATTATTTGTTTAAATATGATTTACTTTTAACTAATTCTATTGGAATAAATATTTACTTACGCCAACAAGAACAAAAATACAAAAAAAACCAAGTTAAAGTTGCATTTGTGCCACCTTGCTGCAATTTGGAAATATTCTAAACAAGTGCTAAACCAGCTGAATTGTAGGGTCTACTTCCTTTAATTCCTTCACCGTTTGCAGAGGATTAACAGAATTGAAAACGAAGCTTCCGGCTACCAAAACATCAGCACCTGCTGCTAATAATTTACCGGCATTTCCTGTTCCTACTCCCCCGTCGATCTCGATTATCAAGTCTGTACCTTCTTGCAAAGCTAAAGCGCGAAGTTCTTTAATCTTGGAGTAAGTGCGCTCAATAAATTTCTGACCGCCAAAACCAGGGTTTACAGACATCAGACAAACTAGATCGATATCTTGAATAACATCCTTTAATAAAGAAACCGGCGTATGTGGATTTAATGCAACACCTGCTTTACATCCCAATTCTTTGATAGCTGCTAGCGTACGGTGTAAATGCGTACAAGCTTCATAATGTACCGTGATTACCGCTGCACCATTATCTTTACATGCTTTCAAATAGCGATCAGGATCGACAATCATCAAGTGAACATCCAAAGGTTTCTTTGCATGCTTAGCAATTGCTTGCATTACCGGAAAGCCAAAAGAAATGTTAGGAACAAATACACCATCCATAATATCAATATGGAACCAATCAGCTTCGCTGTTGTTTACCATTTGAATATCATCATAAAGTTTAGCAAAGTCAGCCGCTAGAATTGATGGGGCGATTAAATGTTGTTTTGCAGACATGTCATAATTTTTTTGCAAAGATAGCAAGTAATAATCGCTAATAACGAACATCCCCATACTTTTCAGAAATAAGGGGCATTTGCACGAAAATAATTACATTTGTTTGA
This sequence comes from Sphingobacterium sp. UBA6645, assembly GCF_002455685.1. Lineage (NCBI taxonomy): Bacteria > Pseudomonadati > Bacteroidota > Sphingobacteriia > Sphingobacteriales > Sphingobacteriaceae > Sphingobacterium > Sphingobacterium sp. UBA6645. Next base: position 2,424 of record NZ_DKLH01000067.1, on the reverse strand, counting down.
TAAGGAAGACTATAAGAACGTGGCGAAACTAAAGATTAACTACCCGAAAGACAAATTGCAGCAAAACTCAACCCTATGGAAATATGGGATGGTAGTAATTACGATTATATTAATCTGTATATTCCTACCGAAACAACCCCGTTTCCAATATGAATACGAGAAGGGAAAACCATGGAATCACGAAAATCTCACTTCCCCTTATAACTTTGCCATCCTTAAGACACCGGAAGAACTTGCCCGCGATAAACAGTATATTCTCCGTACGGTACAGCCTATCTACAATCTTAACGACGTTGCTAGCAAGGAACAGATCGATCAGTTCAATACCGATCTAAATGAGAAATGGCAGTCTAGCCAGCTCGACTCCTCCGGAACCGATATTTCAAAGTATAGAGAGGTCGGCACTGCTCTCCTCAACTATATATACAATCGCGGAATCATTTCCTTAAATAACCGATTCCAAGTCAAAGGTAATGACTCGGTTAAGAATGATGCGACTGCCATGCAGTACAACTTCGTCTTGGTTCATGATAATGTCGCTCAGCAAAAGAATACCGTCGATTGTTTTACTATAGAATCTGCAAATAAGTACCTACGCGAAGCTTTAGAGAAGAACAACCTAATTGAACATAAATCCTGGTTTGCCGAAGTTTTAAAGAGTTATGTCACCATTAACTTCGTGTTTAATGAAAGCCAAACCAACAAAGTCGAACAGAATGCCCTAGCGAATATATCGACGACGCGGGGTATGGTTCAAAAAGATGAGTTGATTGCCGAACAAGGAAAGATCATCAATAATGAAGCATACCAAAAACTGGAGTCATTGCGCAAAGTATTTGAGGATGAATCACGAATATCCGGCGAGCAGAATCTCGTGATGTTCGGCCATTTTATCCTGATATCCTTAGCGATGACCCTATTGATGGTATTCCTATTCTACTTCCGTAGAGATATCTTCAACAACAATCGTCTGCTATTCATTATCTTCATTGTTATCCTTGTTATGCTAGGCGTACTGAGCTGGGCTATCAAGATGAAGATCCCAAGCCTATACTACATACCTTATTGTAGTGTGCCGATCATCTTTAGATTATTGTTCGATACTCGTATCGCCCTCAATATCCATATCCTGATGGTTTTGGTAGCCGGCCTATTTGTACCAAATAGTTTCGACTTCGTCTTCCTGCAGTTCACCTCCGGAATGGTAGCCATCTATAGCATTAAAACGCTCGTTAAAAGAGAGCAATTCCTGGTCTCCAGTGTGATTATCCTAGCGACCTATATACTTGCTTATATCGGATTAGTGCTGACGCGTAACGGCTCCTTCTCGACCATTTACTGGCAAGATATATTACCGTTTGCTGTCAGTGTCGGATTAACGCTTCTCGCCTATCCACTGATCTATGCATTTGAGAAGTTATTCGGCATCGTGTCTGATTTGACTTTGATGGAATTAACCAATAGTAATTCCCGCTTATTGCGCGAGCTATCCCTGAAAGCTCCAGGCACCTTTCAACACTCATTGCAGGTGGCAAACCTTGCTGAAGCAGCAATCTATAAGATCGGTGGCAACCCTCTTTTAGTTCGTGCCGGTGCTTTATATCATGATATCGGGAAGATGATCAACCCGCTTTATTTTATCGAAAATCAGAAAACGAATGATAACCCACATGAAGAGCTGACGCCGGAACAAAGTGCACAGATTATTATCTCGCACGTCCTGAAAGGGATCGAGATGGCGAGAAAGCATCAGATGCCGGAGGTAGTGATTGATTTTATCCGTACGCACCACGGAACGACTAAAGTTGACTACTTCTACAACCTAGCCGTAAAAGACAATCCAGATAAGGTTATCGATGAGTCCATATTCAAATACCCTGGTCCAGTACCATTCTCCAAAGAGACTGCAGTATTGATGATGGCCGACTCGGTTGAAGCCTCTTCCCGCGCGTTAAAAGAGCCTACAGAAGAGTCTATCAATAACCTTGTCGACAAAATTATCGATCATAAGCTAATGCAGCGCCAGTTTGCAAATGCGGATATTACTATGCGTGATATTACCGAAGTATCTAAGATTTTCAAGTCTATGCTGAAGAGTATTTATCATGTACGTATAGATTACGATCTAAGCAAGAAAAAAGACAGCTAAAAAAAGGAATTGACATTCAGCAGGTTGTCATTTCGTATGAAAAAATTGTTAAAAATTAGCGATAACAGCTTTGTAGAGTGAAAATTTTGCTTTATGTTTGCACTGTCAAAACCCGGAGAGGTGCCTGAGTGGCCGAAAGGAACAGTTTGCTAAACTGTCGTACTGGAAACGGTACCGCGGGTTCGAATCCCGCCCTCTCCGCAAAGACATAAGAGCAACTGTAAAAAGTTGCTCTTTTTTTTTATGCACTTTTCGGATCAGTTTCAAAACCTGTG
>NZ_DKLH01000038.1:0-22912 GCF_002455685.1 Sphingobacterium sp. UBA6645 | reverse complement strand
TGCACATGCTGGGCACACAAAGAAAAAGCACCCGACCGTAGTCGGATGCTTTAACATATAAACTTAATTATGGGGCTTATTTAGCTAAGTAACCACCATCTACCGGATAGTAAGATGCGGTTACAAAGGAAGACTTATCGGATGCCAACCATAGAGCAAGCTCGGCTACTTCTTCAGCTTTCCCTAAGCGTTGAAAAGCATGTTGCGTTTCCAAGTATTTAAGCGCATCAGCGTCTAAAGCGTTGTCCACCAATGGTGTGGAAATAAATCCAGGACCAATAGCGTTGATTCTTACACCTTTTGTTGCGTATTCCCAACCTGCAGATTTCGTCAATCCGACCACTCCGTGTTTTGCCGCAACATAGGCTGATGAATTAGCAAATCCTACCTGTCCTAAGATGGATGCCATGTTGATGATGCTACCGCCGACTTTCTCCATTTCCGGCAGTTGATAATGCATACCATAGAATACGCCATTGAGGTTGATATCGATTACTTTCTTCCAGCCTTCAATGCTCAGGTCACCCACTGTTGCGGAGTCTCCACCAATACCAGCGTTGTTTACAGCGATATGTAGCGCGCCGAAATTTTCGATTGCTACATCGACAATTTTCTTGTTATCCTCAGCAGAGGAAGCATCAGCTTTTACAAAGATGATGTTGCTGTCGCCTAGATTATCGATCAATTGGTCACCCAACTTTTCGTTTAAATCCGCAACGACTACTTTAGCACCTTCTTTAACGAATAGTTCGACGATCGCCTTGCCAATACCTGAGGCTCCCCCAGTTACGATGGCAACTTTATTTTCTAATTGTTTCATTCAATTTTTATGTTTAGCAGCTGTTCTTAGTTTAATTTACGAATAATGGCGCTCGAATATTGTGACGTAAGTCACTGTTTCCATAGATTGTGACGGAAATAGGAAATTATGGGAGAAATCTTACAATTAGATTAGATGTTAGATATTAGTTTGGTAGATGTTAGATATTAGATATGAGACATTAGAGTATGGGATGCTAATTCTGAACCAGCAAAGGAAGGATGCAAGGAGTAGCAGGATCAGGTATCGTTAAATATGTAGGGATGGATTGTATTTTTTATAGGAGAAGTTTAGTGAAACGTAGAATATCAATACCGTAAATATGGGGCCCATTTGTATGCCATACCAGATCCTGGCCATCCTTTTATCCTTTCTTTCCTGGTTCAAACAAAGGAAAAATAACTAAAGCCCCCCTTATCTAACATCAATTGACGATAAGGGTCTAACTACTAAATACTAACTACTATATTATAATACTTTTCCCTTTTCCATACTCATTCGCATACACTTTTATAAGGACGCCTACAGACGAGAGGATTAATGGGCCAAATATCAGTCCTAGCATTCCGAATAGCTTAAGGCCGAGCAGTACACCAAATACGGTGATTAAAGGCGGAACATCGCCTAAAGTTTTGAGGATGGTAAAACGTAGGATATTGTCGATACTGCCGATCAGTAATAAGCCATACAGGAAGATACCGATTGCATTTCCGGTGTCTCCGGCAGCGACGGTAATTAGGGATAGTGGTATGTAGATGGTCATTGTTCCTAGGACAGGTACAATGGAGGATACTCCGGTCAGGATGCCCATCAAGACAAAGTTGTCTACACCGAAGATGTAGTAGCCTAGCATGGCTACAATACCTTGACAGAGGCCAAGAATAGGAATACCGATGGCGTTAGATCTAACCATCAGATTAACCTCGGTCCAGATTTCATTTTTACTTTTGATCGAGAATGGAATTGCCTGAATAATGTAAGACTCCATTTTCTTGTTATGTACTTGCATAAAGAACAGCACAAAGAAGGTAACAAGGATGTTTACAGCAACCTCAGCAACGGAGTTCAATACACTAGGCAGATATTTTGTTAAGCTTTGAAGGGAGTTTACCAGCGCCTCGTCAGACATGTCGATATCTTTGAGCAGTGGCTTATCGCTCATATATTCCTTGAGCAAGTTGAATTGTTCGACAATTTTATCTGTATTTCCCAATAGGGAGCTGATTTGTGGTGCGAGGTAATCAACCATAGCCCAGACCGGCAGGACGATAAATACGATAGAGATCAGGATAAAGAGGAGGGAGGTCGCCGTCTTATTCCAGCGCCTTTGTTCTGTTAATCTATTGTACGAAGAGCGGTAAAGGATGTATAAGGTTATTGCACCAAGAAACCCTGGGAAGTAATAGTAGAGATTGGTGAATATTAAAATGCAGATCAGGATGATGATAATGATCAGCATGATCTGATTGATGGAATTGTTGTTGATCTGTTTGTACTGCATAGCTAGCTCATTCTCTAAACAAGTTTAGCGAATTTTTGCTTAGCATTTTGTATTAATTGGAGGTATGCTTAAAAACTTTCATGTTTCCCTTGAAACAGCAAGAGGAATGAAAGGGAGGGGAGTCCAGTGAAAACGGATAGGTTAAAAAAAATCCCGTTCGTTTCCGAACGGGATTTAAATAAAGCCTTTGTTTGGCTGCGATCAAACTTATGCTCCTAATTGGATACGTTTGAATGCAGTAACAGTTAATCCTTTAGAAACTGAGTCTAAGAATTGTGCAATATTTTTAGAAGAATCTTTTACGAACTCTTGGTTCAATAAAGTAGAATCTTTGTAGAATTTGTTCAATTTACCTGCAGCGATTTTCTCAACCATTTCTTCTGGTTTACCTTCTGCACGGATTTGCTCTTTAGCGATTTCTAATTCGCGTTCGATAGTTTTTGAATCCACACCATCTTTATCGATAGCAACAGGGTTCATTGCAGCGATTTGCATAGCTACATCTTTACCTGCTTCTTCCGCACCTTCAGCATCAGCAGAAAGACCTACTAATACACCTAGGCGGTAGTTACCGTGGATATAAGCAACAACTTTCTCTGCGCTTACATTTTCGTATTTAGAAACGTCGATTTTCTCACCGATTTTACCAGTTTGATCGATCAATAAGTCAGCGATTTTCACACCACCGATTTCTAAAGCTTTTAAGTCTTCTAAAGAAGCTGGTTTGTTAGCTAAAGCAACTTCAGCTACTGATTCAGCGAAAGCGATGAAGTCAGCGTTTTTCGCTACGAAGTCTGTCTCACAGTTTACTTCTACTACGATACCCGATTTAGCATCAGCAGCAGCTTTAGCAATGATCACACCTTCGTTAGAATCGCGGTCTTGACGGCTAGCAGCAACTTTAGCACCTTTTTTACGTAGGTAATCTACAGCAGCTTCGAAGTCACCATTTGCTTCGATTAACGCTTTTTTACAGTCCATCATACCAGCGCCAGTTTGTTGACGCAGTTTGTTTACATCTGATGCAGAAATTTGTACTGACATAGTATTTTTTTTGTTAAAATTACGATTGAAGTGTTAACAATCTTTTGTTGTAAAAACAATAGAATGTTAATTTTTAATGTTTTACAGCTGGTCGTATATGTGATTTTGCTGTTTTCAGGCTAAATAGGTTTCCCTATTCAGAAAAAAACCGGATAGACAGGAGCAGTTTACGGAAGCTGACTTCCAGAAACCAACACTTGTCTATCCGGTGGAATAGTATAGAATATTATTCTACGTCTTTTGCTTTACGAGTGCGTTTTCCTGGAGTCGCTTCAGTAGCTTCACCATTGTCTACTGCCGCTTTTGCTGCTGCAGCTTCTTTTTCCGCGTCCTCTTCTTTATCGCGCTTGCGCTCTTCTAATCCTTCTTGGATAGCTTTACCAATAACACCAGCGATTAGGCTGATAGATTTAGTAGCGTCATCGTTCGCAGGGATAGGGAAGTCGATGTTTGTAGGGTCAGAGTTTGTATCGACCATTGCAAACGTAGGGATGTTTAATTTCATCGCCTCAGCTACTGCAATGTGCTCTTTCTTAACATCGATGATGAACAAAGCAGCTGGTAAACGGTTTAAGTCAGCAATACCACCTAAAAGGTTTTCTAACTTAATACGCTCACGTTGAATCATCAATTTTTCTTTCTTAGATAATACATCGTAAGTACCATCTTTTTGCATTTTATCGATGTTCGACATTTTCTTAATAGACTTACGCACAGTTGCGAAGTTAGTTAGCATACCACCTAACCAACGCTCTGTAACGAAAGGCATATTAACAGCTTTCGCTTGTTCAGCGATAATTTCTTTAGCTTGTTTCTTAGTTGCAACGAATAATACTTTGCGACCAGATTTTACGATTTGTTTGATTGCTGAAGCAGCTTCCTCTAACTTAGTTAGGGTTTTGTTCAAATCGATGATGTGGATACCGTTGCGTTCCATGAAAATGTACTTAGCCATTTTCGGATCCCACTTACGAGTAAGGTGACCAAAGTGAACACCTGCATCCAATAATTCTTGATATGTTGTTCTTGCCATTTTTTGACCCTCCTTAAATTAACGTTTACTGAATTGGAATCTTCTACGAGCTTTACGACGTCCTGGTTTCTTACGCTCAACCATACGGTCATCACGTGTAACTAAACCTTTCGCGCGTAATGCTGGTTTTACTTCTGGGTTAAGCTCTACTAACGCTTTAGCAATCGCTAAACGTACAGCCTCAGCTTGACCTTTTACTCCACCACCTTGAACGTTTACTTTGATGTCAAAATTTGCAAGAGACTCAGCTACTAATAAAGATTGTGTAGCTACATATTGCAAAGGCAAAGTTGGAAAATATACTTTGTAGTCTTTTCCATTAACAATGATATTTCCATTACCAGCAGTTAAGTAGATGCGGGCAACAGCGGTTTTTCTTCTTCCTGAAGTGTTAGTTGTTGACATAATCGATCTCCTTAGAATTTAACTAGTTTTGGATTTTGTGCCTCATGTTTGTGCTCAGATCCTGCATAAACAAAAAGGTTTTTGAATAATTGACGTCCTAAACGGTTTTTAGGTAACATCCCACGTACCGCTTTCTCGATGATGCGCTCAGGGTGTTTTGCCATTAACTCTTTTGGAGAAACGAAACGTTGACCACCTGGGTAGCCTGTGTAGCGAACATAAACTTTGTCGCCTAATTTGTTTCCTGTCAATTTGATTTTGTCTGCATTGATAACAATAACATTGTCTCCGCAGTCTACGTGTGGGGTAAATGTTGGCTTGTGTTTTCCACGGATCACTTTCGCAATCTCGCTTGCCAAGCGCCCCAAAATCTCGCCTTCAGCGTCAACAACGATCCATTCTTTGTTAACGGTGTTCTTGTTAGCAGAGACAGTTTTGTAACTTAACGTATTCACTTGCTTTTATTTAATTAATTAATAATGTTTTAAATCCTATTGTAATCCCTACAATTAGGTTCGCAAAGGTACACTATTTAAATTGTAATCGCAAAGCGTTTTTTAAAATTCTGATAGTGAATGTTTTTTGAATCCAAAACTTGAAAAACGCGATTCCAAAACATTGTGACAATCGAGCATATCTTTTGCTTTAATGTGTTCCTAAGCATCGTTGTTTTTAATATTTTTTCTATTCGCTTCGGTTTTTATTCTTTTTAAGTAGATCCGAGGATACTATATTTGGTCTATACAAACCAGTTAATTATATGAGAGCGAATTTTAAAAGCGTGCTTATGATCACAATGTTGATCCTCTTTGCTTCTTCACAGTGGTCAATTGCACAAGAAATGGGTGATTCTACGCAAAACAATAAGTATTGGAAGTTTAGGTCCAAGCTTGATAAATACTTCGGCCTACAAGCTTCTTACATGAATCTCACGAATTTGAATGACTTATTGAAAGCGAACGGTTATCCGGAGATTTCAAAGCTACAGGTTGGTGTAGGACTGGGAGTGGGGCATGACCTTGGACCTGTGCTGATTGGGGTAGATCTAGAAGGAAATATTAACTTTTCGGATAAGGCAAGGGTTAGAACTGGACGTGTCGGCATGTTTGTATCCACAAATAGGATCGTGGCGGGACAGATGATCGTAAGTCCGTTTGTAAGCTTTGGTTTGCAGTCGACCGATTTGAGAATTCGAGTAAGGACGAAGGAACCACAGTGGAGGGACTGCTGCAGTCGGAACGAGGGAATGTGATCGAACTGGAGCATTTTAGTCCGGTGGTTGATTTTGGTCTTGCACTAAAGAAGCGGAATTCGAGGGGATGGACGAATCATCATATGCGAGTTGGTTATCGCTTAGTTTTGCAGGATGCTAAATGGACAACTTCAGGGAGTAATAGGGATGCTGATGTTCATGATCGGATAAATGCGGCCTATTTGCAATGGTGTTTTTAGACGCTATCAATTCGATTTAATCAAGATTTAACATTAATTAAGCGGTGCTGATTTAAACTTTTCAGCATTTTTGTGCTCTTTAAAATTAATTTATTACCTTGATTTACCCTAATCTATCTGGGTAAAACCCGAGGTGAAAAATAAAGAAAGAGAAAATGAGAAGAATGTTTAAGTGTAGAATGTGGATTGCGGGATTGTTTGTGCTGTTGGGGACTTCTGCTTTTGCACAACAAGATATCAAGCAGGATCCTGGTTATAAGGAAAGTCTCGCTTCTATCGAATCGCAATTGAAGAGAGGTGATGTAGGGAATGCGCTGAATAGTATCGAGGCGACCATTGCGAAGTATCCTCAGGGTGCCGAAGTGTTCTATGCAAAGTCATTATTGTTCGCTCAGGCGCGTAATTTCGAGGTTGCTATTCCAGCTGCTGAGCGCGCTGTAGAGATAGACCCTGCGAATCTTATGTTCGGCAACCACCTGATGGAGCTCTATAAAACGGAAGGTGATTTTGATTCGGCAGTCGGATTAATAGATAAGGTCATCGACAAGCATACAGACAAGCCGGAGTTATTTCGCGAGAAGATCATGTTGTTGCATGCAGCAAAGAAGTCTGAGGAGGCATTGCAGGAATATGAAGCTACTAAGGCAAAGTTCGGTGAGTCCGATACATTGGACGTGCTGAAAGCGGAGATATTGATGGATTTAAAACGCCCGAATGATGCAAAGCAAGTATTGCAGGCTTGGGATAAAAGGAAATCACCGATCCGACAGGTATATAGCACGTTGAGTTATATTTACTTGGACGAGAAGAATTCAAAGGATGCCTTAGCCGTGCTTGAACGTGGTATTCAAAATAGCAAAGATGATTTGTTATATCTGGATTTAGCTGATGCTTATAATGCGGCAAACAAAGAGAAGTTAGCATTTGATTATGTGAAAAAAGCTTTCGAATCTGATGCAGTAAACTTCTTGGATAAGCATCGTGTGATGATGACTGTTTTAAACGGGAAGTCAACTCTTACGCTTGATCAGAAACAGGAGCTGGCGAATTTATTGGTTTTAAAGCATCCTCGTATCCCGGATACGCATATGTTCAAAGGCGATATTCTTTGGCAAAAAGGCGAACTGACGCAAGCGAAGTCGCTTTTTCTAACGACCGTAGGTATGAATCCAAGACATATTGACGCTTGGAGCAAACTCATCAATATTGATCTGAATCTGAATCAGATAGACGAAGCGATTCAACACGGGAATGAGGCCTTGACACATAATCCGGGTAGCCCTGTCCTTACTTACTTTGTCGGGATGGCCCATTTTATTAAAAAGGATAATGAGCAGGCTAGACAATATTTAGAGGGAGCATTAGATCAAAGTGCAAATGAAAATGGTTTTGTTCAATCAATGATCTATGCGGGTCTTGGAGATCTATATCATGAGCTCGATATGGAATCGGTTTCAGATGTAGCCTACGAAGAGGCTATCACAAGAGATAGCACAAATGTCACCGCGATGAACAACTATGCATATTATTTGTCTGAAAGGAAGGAGAATCTGGATAAAGCAGCGGAATATGCTGCTAGAGCTAATGAATTGGAACCCAATTCAGCTACTTTTCAGGACACCTATGCTTGGGTGTTGTTTCAACGCGGTGATTATAAGGAAGCATTGGTTTGGATGGAACGCGCTGTGAAGAATTCAGAACCTTCGGCCGTTTTATTTGAACATTATGGCGATATTCTAATGAAGCTAGGAAAGAGCAAGGAAGCATTGAAGCAGTGGGAAAGAGCGTTGAGTAGTGCAGATGTTAGCAGTGCAGTGGATAAGGATAAATTAAAAAGGAAAATCAGTGAGAAGAAATATTTGGACTAAGCTTGGGTACTTAGTAATAACTGTATTAATAATTGCTTCTTGCGCAAGCAAGAAACGAGTAGCTAAAAAAGACGATGTACTGCCTCGCGCAACTACGGAGGCTGAATTGTTGAAGAATTACGAGTTAAGTAATTTAGATTTTCATACGTTCAGCGGTCGAGCAAAAGCAAAGCTACAGGTTGGCGAGGAATCGCATAATGCGACTGTAAATGTGCGGATGGACCGTGATAAATCAATTTGGATTTCTGTGACTGCTCTATTAGGCGTGGAAGCCGCTCGCGTCTTGATTACCCCAGATAGCGTAAAGATTATGAATAAGCTTCGGGGAGAATATATCGCTAAGCCCTTTTCTTATATTTATAATTATACGAATAAGGGAGTTTCCTTCCGGATGTTGCAGGATATTTTGGTCGGCAATATGACGGTTGATATGCTTCGCACGGATCAACTTCAAGTGGCTACAAGTTCCGATGATGTCCAGGTTATTGGTATTAAAGATGGATTGACATTCCATTATGGAGTAAATAATAAGAATCGTCCTTTTACCTTCAATTTAATCGAGCTGGGCAAGAACCAAAAGCTAGAAACAACGTATAGTGACTTCGCAGATATCAGTGGATATAATTTTCCTCAACGTTTCACGTTAAACATTGAGGGTGCCGGCGACAGAGTTTCTGCAGATATGCTCTACAATAAATCAGAGTTTAATTCGGCTATTGAAACGCCGTTCAATGTGCCTTCAAGATATAAGGAAATCAAATAATTACGAAATGGGAATGGGAAATAAAATTATGATTTTATTAACTTCGTATTAAGTATATCCTTATTTTTGGACGTTTTGATATAAACGATATTAAGAATTTAGCGTTTCATGGAATTTAAAAAAATCGTATTAAGTATATTTTCAATATTTCTTTTTGTTAGTGTAGGGTTTGGTCAAAGTAGCTTGGAGTTAAAAAAACAAAGAGAACGACTTGATAAAGAAATTGCTGAACTTCAGAAGATTTTAAGTGCCAAAACACAAGAGAAATTACTCTCCCAAAGAGAAGTCTCTGCTTTAAGCAAACAGCTGGATTTACGTGAGGATAAAATCAGCACCATCAATAGCGAGCTCCGCATCATCAACAATAATATTGCATCCAACAATAAAATAGTCGATAAGCTTAAGGACGAATTAGAGAAGCTAAGACAAGATTATGAGAAGATGATTCTATTTGCGTTCCGCAATAAGAATTCCTACAATAAGATGATGTTCATCTTTGCATCCAAAGATTTTAATCAAGCCTTTAAGCGCGTTAAGTATTTGCAGCAATTTACGGACGCCCGTAAAGTGAAGGTGTCGGAGATTGAGGGGCATAAGAAGCAGATAGAGCTCAAGCTAGCTCAGCTGCAACGCGATAAGCAAACCCAACAAGCTTTATTGAAAGAACAGCAGTCGGAACGCAATGTAATTGCGAAAGATAAGGCTGCACACTCGCAACAATTAAGTCAGATTGTTAAAGAGGAGCGTGGTTTCAAAGGGCAATTGACTAAAAAACAACAAGAGAAACGTCGTTTAGATGCGGCAATTAAGTCGGCGATTGCTCGCGAAGTGGAAGCTGCTCGTAAAGCGGAAGAAGAACGCCGTAGAAGATTAGCGGAAGCTGAAGCTAAGAAATCAGGAACCACTGTTGCAGAGGCCGAGAAGAAAATTGAGAAGAAGACAGGTAGTGCTGTATTGAATAACTCGCCGGAGGCAACCAAACTATCGGCCGGATTTAGTTCAAATAGAGGACGCCTTCCATGGCCGGTTAGCCAAGGTAATATTGTACGAAACTACGGTAATGTGACGGTTGAGCGTGGTGTTCGAGACTTCTACGACTATATCCGTATTAGAACAGCGGATAATGCATCAGTGAAGACCATATTTGAAGGTACTGTAATTAGAGTAATTAATATGGGGTCATCTGCTGTTATTGTTCAGCATGGTGAGTATTTGTCTGTTTATTCGAATTTGAAATCTGTATCGGTTCGCAATGGTCAGAAGATAAGCACCGGGACGGTGATCGGAACGACAGATTCAGATCCGGATGCCGGATATTCGTATGTTGATTTGAGTGTTTATCGTGGTCAAACGCATATGAATCCTAGTTCTTGGATAGCAAGATAGTTACAATGTTTTCCATTATAATTATTATATTTGTTAGATACACTTAAATGAGAGATTAGTAAATTAAAGAAATATGTATACATCGGGATTATTATTTATCGGTACTAACGAGATCATCATCATCGTAGTATTGGCGTTGTTATTATTTGGGGGAAAGAAAATTCCTGAATTAATGCGTGGTTTGGGTAGAGGTGTTAAGGAATTTAAAGAAGGTCAGAAAGATGGTCCTGATGCCGAAAATAATCCAACCAACACAGCAAACAATGATACTGTTAACAATCAACGTTAATATCGTACATTAAAGAAATTTATATAGTTTCATTAGACTAGCATTCGCTAGTTTAATGAAACTTTTTTATTTATGAAACCTACGAGCTACCGCTCGGTTCGCCAACGATAAGCGAAGAACTAACCAACAGTGTTTACAGTATTAAACTACTTATGAACAAAAAAATTAGTTTTCTTGTTACAATAGGCCTAAGCGTTTTGAAATTAAGTGTGGCACAAGAAGTCAATACGGACTTGCATACTTTTAACGACTCGTTTCAAAACCAAGTTATTGATCAAGTGGAAAAAGAACGGGAGTTAATTTACTCTCATCTCGATTCCGTTAAACAGAAAGCAGGAGGGGCTACCGATTTCTCCGCAGAGGATGTTAACATCGCGCAGCGAATTAACCGCCTTCAAAAGACAATCCCATTAGAATACAACGACCGGGTAAAAGTATATCTTGATAAGTATATTTCAAGAAACTACAAACCTTATATGGAGAAGTTGCTCGGCTTGGGTATTTACTATTTCCCAATATACGATCAGATTTTTGCCGAGCAGGGTATTCCTGATGAGGTCAAATATCTGTCTGTTGTGGAATCATCGTTAAACCCTCATACGGTCTCCACTTCGGGGGCTGTCGGTCCTTGGCAATTTATTTACGGTACGGCAAAGATCTACAATCTAACAATGGATGGTAGTTTCGACGAACGTAAGGACGTCTACTCGACAACTTATGCTGTTTCTTCCTATCTGAAGGAAGCCCATGATGAGTTTAACGATTGGTTATTAGCTTTAGCGTCCTACAATTGTGGGAGAGGATGTGTGAGAAGAGCGATTCAGCGTTCTGGATTAGTGAATCCCAATTACTGGGAATTATCACCGTTTTTACCTAAAGAAACTCAAAATTACATTCCGAAATTTATTGCGATGACCTATGTTTTGAATCATGCTGAGCTGTATGGATTTGTTCCGCAGCAGAATGATTTAATGACAGATCATAAAGTATTGATGGTTGATAAAGCTGTTAGTTTGAGCACTGTTGCTCAAGGCCTCAATTGTTCAGCAGATTTGTTGAAACAGTTGAATCCAGGTTATAAGAGAGCAGTGGTATCTGGATCGCCAGCGAAGCCACGCCGACTTATCATTCCTTACCACGAAGCGATGTCAGATTCACTGATCTATGCTGCGCTTAATAATCAACGCGTAGAAGTGATGCAGGCATTGGCAGCCGTGGAGAGTGATGATGAGCAAAGGCATCAGGTAAAACGCGGCGAAACAGTAGCAAGTATCGCTAAGGAGTATGGTGTCTCCGTACAGCAAATAAGGACCTGGAACAGACTTTCTGCTCAAAGTAGTATTGTGGGTAGAAATCTAATCGTAAGCAAGGGAGTGGACAGTAAAATGGCTAAGAACGTCATTGCTGCAACGAAGACCAAAACGAGCACGAAGAACAGTTCTACATTCGTCTCCTATACGGTAAAAAAAGGGGATACGCTATCCGAAATTGCAAATAAACATCGCGGTTCTTCGGTTAATCGCATCAAGTCGGATAACAATATCCGAGGGAGCCATTTAAAGATTGGCCAGAAACTAAAGATTTACAAAGGGAAAGGCTAGAGGGGCGAAGGCTTCTCAGTTGAGATATAAAAAAGATGCGGCTTATGATAAATAGGCCGCATCTTCTGTATTGTCATATTCTTCGAGCAATACCTCAACATGCTCTTTGAGGATTGTCGATAACTTTAACCCATAATAGTCGCTGAAAACTGGAAACTGATGATGGCTACGGTCGATCAGAACCGCTGTTCTCATTCGTTTTAATGGCACATTCAGGAATACGCCTAATCCATACGCCAATGTTCTTCCGCTATTCAAGACATCATCAATTAGAATAACCACTTTATCTTTTACCGTATCAATTGGTAAATCTGTTGAAGATTCCAAACTACGTTTCGTCTTCTGGATCGTCACTTTCAACAACTCCACAGATCTTTTTGGGTCAATCTCCAATAACAATTTCTGCAGGCGTTGCGCAAAAACATAACCTCTATCGGCAATTCCGACTAATACAATGGCAGGTTCATCGAAGTTATCTTCGATGATTTGATAAGCAATCCGTTTTGATTTCTGAAGGATCTGTTCCTTGTTTAATATAAGCGTTTTCTTAGATGACATTGCTATTCTTTTGTTGTCGGTAAATTTACTAAAAGTTCTCTAATTTCTATTAGAGAAAGCAATTAACTAATGCTCCTTAGGGATAGTCACAAAAAAATCCCAACGTTGTAGCGTTGGGATTTCTTTTATAAAATTTGAAGAGTTTGGTCTAATTTAAATTGCTTTTCTCTTTAGGATTAGCATCAGCCGTCATGATTTTTGCATCATCAACTTTCGGACGGCCACCGTTGTAATAATATCTTTTCCAGTATGCCTCGTTTAAGTTACTAACCATAACGCCGCGGCTTGAAGATGCATGAGCAAATTTATCGTCGCCTAAGTAAACACCAACATGTGTTATACTTCTGCTTCTGATTTTGAAGAAAACTAAATCTCCTGGTTCTAATTCGCCTTTACGAACAGGTGTTACGTTTTGGTACTGGTTACGGCTATTATATCCAATTGTAGTATTGAATACATTTTCGTAAACAGCTAGCGAGAATTTCGAGCAATCGATTCCTCTTTTAGAATCTCCACCTAAGCGGTATGGAGTTCCTAACCATTCGTAAACAAATTGATAAAGCTTTGTATTTGTAGTTGCGTTTGCCGCAACGCCCATGATCTGAGAGAAGTATTCTTTAGCTAGGTTATCTGGATCAGATGACTTTTGACTATTGGTTTGTGCCTGCGAGACTAGACATAAGCCTATGAGAAGCATTACTGCCACTAGTTTCTTTGTTTTCATTAAATCGCTTTTTTATTACAACCATCAGCTTGTTGAGTTATTCACATTATTGTCTATTTTTTCAACAGGCTGAAGCAAATGTAATACATACTGTCTTGAATTCAAAACAATTTTGAATCTATTTAACAAAATTTTAACACTTTTAACAATTGCCAGTTTCGCAAATTTTGCCAAAAAATCTTTCATTTTTCTAATATGCTCCCTTTTGATTTATTATTCTCTCAATAATCTGGAATTTAAAATAATTTAAATAAATCTTGATTTTTTAAAAAGAATTGTAATATATTTGAGAAATCATAATCAACAACAATGCTAATCAACACTATTTCTATTACAATTATTATTACCACCGGGATAAAACTTAGGAGGAAGTAGTCTATTGTATAGAATTTAGTACAGATATTAGAAGCCTTCCTCCATTCGGGGAAGGCTTTTTTTATTAACATACAGTAAAACAAGCTAGAACAGAATGAAAATCTTAAAATTTGGCGGAACATCCGTAGGTTCCGTAGAGAGCATCCAAGCCGTGTTAAAAATAGTGAAAGCTTCTTTTGACGCTGGTGAAAAACCTTTAGTCGTATTATCAGCCATGTCAGGAGTCACCAACCTGTTAACACAAATGGCTGAAGATGCAGCAGCTGGGAAGCCGTTTGACGAAGGATTAAAGCAATTAGAGGAAAGGCACTTTGAAGTGGTCAAGAAACTGATTGCGGTAAAGTATCAGAACCCTGTTCTGACGCGCTTAAAGTTGCTTTTCAATGAACTGGAAGAACTTTTACAAGGCGTATCGGCACTGAAGGAATTGAGCAACCAAAGTCGTGACTTGATCGTTTCATTTGGAGAACGATGCAGCAACTACCTCGTTGCCAAAGTCATGGAGCAAGAAGTGCCAGAATCGGAGTATATCAATGCTTCCTATTATGTGAAAACAGACTCCAATTTCGGGAATGCCCACCTTAATGAACCACTAACCACCCAACTAATCCAAGCACTTTCTCATACCCACGCTGATAAACTCCTCTTTGTAACAGGATTTATCGGTTCGAACGAGCAAGGGCGTATCACTACACTGGGGCGTGGAGGCTCGGATTATACCGCAGCCATCTTCGGATCAGTATTAAATGCGACAGCAATTGAAATTTGGACTGACGTGAATGGAATGTTGACAGCGGATCCTAGGATCGTGAAAAAGGCATTTTCCCTTCCGGTGTTGTCGTATACTGAAGCTATGGAGCTTTCCTACTTCGGGGCGAAAGTGATCTATCCACCAACTATGGTTCCGGCATTTTTGAAGAAGATTCCAATCGTTATCCGAAATACATTTGAGCCAGAGCTAGCAGGAACCGTTATTCAATTTGAAAGCGGAAAGTCTTCTTATCCCATCAAAGGTATATCTTCCATTGCCGACGTATCTGTTATCAATCTGACAGGTAGCGGAATGGTAGGGAAATCAGGGTTTAGCGGACGTCTGTTTACCTTATTAGCCAGAGAGCAAATCAATGTGATCCTTATTACGCAATCTTCTTCAGAGCATAGTATCACTTTCGCGGTGAATCCTAGCGATGCGGAGAAGGCAGTAAAGCTCATCAGTACAGAGTTTGAACTGGAGTTATTGGCCAATAAGCTTTCGGCGCCTGTCATTGAGGAGAGTTTATCTATTCTGGCTATCGTCGGAGAGAACATGAAGCGTACACCGGGTATGTCGGGTCGCCTTTTCCACGCGTTAGGAAGAAATGGTATCAATGTTCGAGCGATCGCGCAAGGATCGTCTGAATTCAATATATCGGTTATTATCAATAAAGAAGATTTAGCAAAGGCATTAAATGCCGTGCATGACGCCTTCTTTGCCGAGCTCAAGAAAACATTGCATGTATTCAATCTAGGAACCGGCAATATCGGTGCAACGCTCTTCAAACAATTGCACGAACAACATGATTTTCTATTAGATCATAACGATATCGAAATCAAAGTGGTAGGTCTGGCGAACTCGCGAAGAATGCTTTTCGACGCGGATGGCGTGGATTTATCAAATTGGCAATCCGCATTGGACGAACAAGGCGAGGTCGCAGACCTTGCGAGCTTCGTGAGTAAAATGCAAGCGATGAATCTTCCGAACTGTGTGTTTATCGATAATACTGCAAGCAAATTACCGGCAACCTACTATGAGGAGATCTTCAAATCCAACATCTCGATTGTGACCTGCAATAAGATAGCGAACTCCGGAGAATATGCGCAGTATCGCTCCTTGCATGAAACCGCAAGAAAGCATGGCGTAGACTTCTTCTACGAAACGAATGTTGGTGCAGGCTTGCCGATTGTACGCGTATTGAAGGACTTGATGCTTAGTGGCGACCGTATCCTAAAGATCGAGGCTATTCTATCGGGCACCATCTCTTATATTTTCAATAACTTCAACGGTGATGCATCTTTTTACGATGTGGTAAAAAAGGCGCAGGAGCTGGGATATACCGAGCCTGATCCACGCGATGATTTAGGCGGAGTAGATTTTATGCGCAAGATGCTTATCCTCGCTCGTGACGCAGGAAATGTAATCGAGTCATCAGACGTCGACCTAGGCAATATACTTCCGGAGAACTGCTTAAAAGCTAGTTCAGTAGATGAGTTCTATACAGAATTGTTAAAGTCCGACGATTATTTCAATAATCTGAAAGATCAAGCTGCCAAAGAAGGGAAAGTAATTCGTTACATCGGTAGTTTAGAAGATGGAAAAGTATCAATCAGCTTACAGATGGTCGATGAAACGCATCCTTTCTATGCACTTTCGGGAAGCGATAATATCATTTCTTTCACAACCGAGCGTTATAAAGAAAGACCATTAGTGGTGAAAGGACCTGGAGCAGGGGCAGAGGTGACAGCCGGAGGCGTTTTTGCCGACCTAGTGAATGTTGGTGCTAAATAATGCAATGAATATGATGACTAATCAAGATTCCATAATGGAAGAGAAACATAAAGTAGATTTTGAAAAGATAAAACAAGAGGTTCGTGTATTTGCACCAGCAACGGTTGCCAACATGATCTGTGGATTTGATATCCTCGGGTTTGCGGTTGACTTCCCGGGCGATGAAGTGCTGATGCGAAGAACTGATAAGCCTGGTGTTACTATTAAAGCAATTCATGGCGATGAAGGACGCCTTCCTTTAGATCCAGAAAAAAATACGGTCAGCGCTTGCGTTCAGATGTTATTAGCGCATTTGGATTTGAGCGACAGCATTGGGGTGGAGATTGAACTAACGAAACACATGCCTATTGGCAGTGGCTTAGGTTCAAGTTCCGCGAGTACTGTTGCAGGTCTTTTCGCGATCAACAGCCTACTGGGCGAACCGCTTAGCAAGGAAGAACTCATGCCATTCTGTGTGGAAGGCGAGCGTTTGGCTTGCGGGCACGGACATGCCGACAATGTTGCTCCCGCTTTGATGGGCGGAATTACTTTAATTAGAGGATACGAGCCCCTTGATATGATTAATCTGCCGGTACCTGAAGACCTGGTCGCTGGGATTGTATTCCCACAGGTCGATGTGCCAACGAGAGATGCCCGACAGTTGATCAAAGAGAAAGTGTCTTTAAAGGATGCTGTCGTGCAGTGGGGCAATATCGCCGGGCTTGTTGCTGGCCTTTATCGAAGCGATTACGATTTGATCAGCCGCAGCATGCACGATGTCATTATCGAGCCAACCCGGGCGATCTTAATCCCCGAGTTTTATGCGATGAAGGAAATCGCCCTATCATGCGGCGTGCTCAGTTTCGGTATTTCTGGCTCCGGTCCATCCGTTGTTGCAATCAGTAGGGGCAAAGAAGCAGCACAACAAGCCGTAGATCAAATCCAAGCACATTTAACTTCACACGGAATTGAGAGTTTGCAATACGTGTCGTCCGTCAATGTTGCTGGTCCTAAAGTAATCAACCTAAAATAATAGTATATGCAATTTTACAGTACAAATAATAAAGCGCTCCGGGTCTCCTTTCAAGAGGCCGTATTCAACTCCTTACCGCAAGATAAGGGATTGTACATGCCGGAAGTGATTCCTCAGCTCGATCCTTATTTCATTAAAAATATTCAGCAGTACTCCCTGCAGGAAATTGCTTTTACGATCGCAAAGGCATTCATCGGAAACGACATTCCCGATGCGGACCTCAAATCGATTGTCGATGACGCTATCAATTTTGAAGCGCCGGTTAAGTTTCTAGACGCCGAAACAGCGGTTTTGGAGTTATTCCATGGACCATCCTATGCTTTTAAAGATTTCGGAGCACGCTTCATGAGTCGCGTTATGGGCTATTTCTCCAAGCAGGGAGAACAGTTGCTTGACGTTTTGGTGGCTACTTCCGGCGACACAGGTGGGGCGGTGGCCTCAGGTTTCTTAGGAGTGGAAGGCACTCGAGTGACTATCTTGTATCCGAAAGGGAAAGTATCGAAAGTACAAGAGGAACAGCTCACTACCAACGGACAGAATATCCGCGCTTTAGAGGTAGAAGGGACTTTCGATGATTGCCAAGCTTTGGTTAAAGAAGCTTTCAATGATCCAGACCTGAATAATGCATTGCGACTTACATCGGCAAACTCAATCAATATTGCCCGCCTCATTCCGCAGACTTTTTATTATTTCTGGACTTATGCACAGTTGAAATCGCAGGGAATGGACGAAATCGTCTTCACCGTACCGAGCGGAAATTTCGGGAATATCGGTGCTGGATTATTAGCCTATAAAATGGGATTGCCTGTTGCGCATTTCGTTGCAGCAACGAATGTCAACGATACGGTACCCCGCTTTCTACAGCATGGAATCTATGAGCCGAAGCCTTCCGTACAAACCTTGGCGAATGCGATGGATGTTGGTAATCCGAGCAATTGGGTCCGCATTCAAGACTTGTTTGGTCAAGACCTCGATCAGCTAAAAGCCAAAGTGAGCTCCTATACCTATACTGATGAGCAAACGTTAGAAGGAATGGAGGAATTGTTCCAAAAATATAAATACGTAGCGTGTCCGCATACAGCAATTGCTTATCTCGCTTCTAAAGCATATAGAAATGAGCATCCCGGCGAATATGCTTCCGTTTTCTTATCTACCGCTCATCCATGCAAATTCCCTGAAGCAATAAAACCAGAGGTATTCCAACATGTGGCGCTGCCCGACGGTGCTTCCGCCTTAGCAGAAAAAGAAAAGCAAGCAGTCGAAATGCCGGTAGACTATAAAACATTCAAAACATACCTGCTAGTGAATAACTAGCGGATTCAGATATTAGATGATAGACATTAGATTTTAGACATTAGATTTTAGAGTATGGCGGCTAGAGATGGTCGCCATTTCTTTTTAGATATAAGATATAAGATATAAGATATAAGAGTATTTAAGGTTCTTAGATTGTTGTCTTTGAACCAGGAAAGGAAGGATTTTAAGATGAACAGGATCCTGTCAATCCTTACATCCTTCCTTTCCTGGTTCAGAGACAAACCAACATGTCAATCCTTACATCCTTCCTTTCCTGGTTCAGACAATACTCTAATGTCTAATATCTCATATCTAACATCTAAGTCTCACTTCCCTTTCAAACCCAATACAAACCCAATATAAACCCAAATCAGAACCTTTCTGGAAGGGGATTGATTTGGGTTTGATTAAGCTGAGGACAAGCATTCACTGCTCTTTGTGCCGACTTTTTTTCATTTAGCTGATTTATTTTTTTCAATTCTAACTACTTTTGCGAGGATGAATAAAATAATCCTCAACAAAGGAAAGGATAAGGCAGCCTGGCAGTTACATCCTTGGATTTTCTCCGGAGCCATAGCTCGAGTGTCTGAATCTCTTCAAAACGGTGATATCGTCTCCGTATATAATCATGATGATGAATTTATTGCCTACGGGATGTACAATAAGCAATCGCGGGTAGCAGTACGTTTATTGGAGTGGGATCCACAAAAAGAGATTTCGGAAGGTTGGTGGCGTGATAGATTGCAGCGGGCTGTAAAAAACCGCATGCATCTGTTGAACGAAAAGAATAATACGGTTCGTTTAGTATTCGCCGAGGCAGATTTCCTTCCCGGACTTATTGCTGATAAATATGGGGATTTCATCTCTGTGCAGGTGCATGCGGCAGGGATGGAACGCGTAAAGTCGATACTGGTGGATGAATTGCAACAATTGTTGAATCCAAAAGGAATTTATGAGCGCAGCGACCTAAAATCTAGAGCGTATGAAGGTTTGCCAGACAGCAACGGCTTATTGGCAGGCGAGATGCCTCCTCCATTTGTTGATATTATTGAAAACGGAATACAGTATCAGGTGAATATCGTGGAAGGGCAAAAGTCTGGATTTTATTGCGATCAACGCGAGAACAGATATTTCACTTCGAAATATGTTAAGGACAAAAAAGTATTAGATTGTTTTTGCTATTCCGGCGGATTTACGTTGAACGCATTTCGTGAGGGAGCCGCGTCCGTAACATCGGTAGACAGTTCGGCACTTGCCATAGAGACCTTGCAGAAGAATATACAATTGAATGGTTTTGACTCTTCAAAACATATTGCAGTACAGTCTGACGTGAACAAATACCTTCGCGATTTAGGGGAACAACGAGAGAAATTTGATTTAATCATCTTAGATCCTCCTAAATATGCGCCTTCACGGTCGACCCTAGAGAAGGCGTCCCGTGCCTACAAGGATTTAAACCGCAGAGGATTGATGCTTTTGAATTCTGGAGGTTTATTGGCTACTTTCTCCTGCTCGGGAGCGATGGACATCGACACCTTTAAGCAAGTATTGGCTTGGGCTGCGTTAGATGCGGGAAAAGAGATTCAATTTATTTATCAGTTTTGCCAGCCGGAAGATCATCCTGTGCGAGCGTCATTTCCAGAAAGTGAGTATTTGAAGGGCTTGCTAGTACGCGTACTGTAGAAGAAAATATGTGCTTTAGAAAGAGGATTAACAGGTTTGTTAATCCTTTTTTTATTGAATATTAGATGGGATATACAGTCGGTGTCAATTTCAACCTACAAAAAACTCGCAATAAAATGACGGTTGTTATTTGGGAAGTAACTGTATAGTGTTGGTAATCAGTAATTTAATGTGATTTCTACCCAATTGTAACATGAAGGTATGACCTAAGTCATTTTCACATTAGGTTATAACTTTAATATTTGTTATAAATAATTCATGATTGCGACATGTGTGCGGATGTTTTAATCCATTTTTTAGCACTTTTTCTTCATCGAGTTCTAACGTAGTTTAAACTGCAGCGTGCATGTCGCATACTTAAAAAAATCATCATTTATGTGAATTATTTTAGTTTAAGCGTGTAGTTTCGGAAATTTAGTTTCTAAACTTTATATGTTTGCATGTTGTTCCAATAAAGGCGATCTTAACGGTCGCCTTTTCTTTTTTATCTCTTGTCGACATTTCACTGCATAAAGGATTTCTAAAAATAATTAGTGATATATGTAATTTTCTTAATAGGATAATTGGGTAATATTTGTGCAAAGCAATAGTAGTCGCGGCACGTTCGAACTAGTACAAAAAGGTCTATCGTCTTTTTTTAAACTGTTAGCATTAAAGAGTCTTTTTGGCTATTGAGTTCGTGTCGCTTACTAAAATATCCTGGTCTAAATTCCAT
Organism: Sphingobacterium sp. UBA6645; assembly: GCF_002455685.1. NCBI lineage: Bacteria > Pseudomonadati > Bacteroidota > Sphingobacteriia > Sphingobacteriales > Sphingobacteriaceae > Sphingobacterium > Sphingobacterium sp. UBA6645. Next base: position 1,842 of record NZ_DKLH01000038.1, on the reverse strand, counting down.
CATTCTTAAGGGTTTGATCCTGATTTGTTGCTTTATAATTTAATAATATCTATATGAAGACATTTGGGCGAATCTTTAGTTTCGTAATTATTGGAGCCTTCCTCTTATTGGCATATGCTTGTAAGAAGGACAAACAGGTGCAGGGGGGTGCTGCGCTTGTGAACATTAAAAGTGTGGAGGTCAGTTACACGGAAGCCTCAAGCAACAACAATAGTGCTAATGCCAAATCCGTCTTGCCTGGGTTATCGGAACAAGTCAAAGAAGTAACATTCAATCAAGATTACAATTTGATTGTTTCGCTAAAACCGAAAACTCAAGAGCTAAAAGCACAAGGTTCGACTCGCGGAAGCAGCGTGATCAATCCGATGGAACAAGGCGTTCGGTATAGAGTCCTGGTATTCAATACCGATAATAGCTATGTTGACCAAAAAGAATTTATCGTAGGGCAAGAGGCAAGTACTACTGGCTTCGAATTGGAACCAGGTACATATCGCTTTGTTGCATACTCCTTCAACAATTCAACGGCAATTCCTGAAGTAGCACAAAGTCCTTTGGACGGGCTTTCCCTATCAAATATACCGACAAGCTCAGCCTTGCTTTATATGAACAGGGAAGTGACAGTTCAAGGAGGTGAAAATTTACTGGGCTTAGTTTTAAAGCACCGCTTTAGTAAAATTACTTTAACGATGGAAGCAGCTTCAGAGCTGGGGACGATCAGCGCATTGAAAGCTAGCATCACTGCAGAGCCAACTGTAAATATGGCGCTTAAGGATGGCGCTTTAACACATCCAAATACGCCATCACCATTAATGTTCAACTTTCCTACATTAAATCTAGCTACAGTGACTAGCACCTCTACTTTGATAAGCAATGCGGAGACTGCGCAGTTAGAACTGAAGATTTTGGAAATTGGATTAAATGGTGGTCCAATTCGTACCAACTTAGCGAATATCACCGATCTAGTAATAAGACCGGGTGTACAATATCAATTGCGACTTAGTTTGCAATCAACTGGTATTTCGGTGGGCGGAAAGATATGGGCGAAAGGTAACTTAGCTTATGTAAATGGAATATATTTCAATAGAAGTTCACCAGAGGAAACTGGTTTTGATTACCATGCAACCGATTACTGGAACTACGCATCTGCAGAAAATCCGGTGGTGCCAGCCATGAACGTGCCTTGGGAATATTTTGAAGATCTGGATTCCCATTTTCCAAAAATTCCTGCGATTTTCCAAGATCCTTGTCAGCTTGTCGCTGGTGGACAATGGCATATGCCAAAGCTTGCTGATTTCGCCGCTTTGGGATATTTTAAAGTAATCAATAGTGCTGGTGTGGAAGGAGCTTTCGATGGTGTTCAACCAAACGGAGAGAAGACTGGCCATGCATACATCTACTTTGATGGTACTGACCAATCGACCGGCGCGGCTGGGCAATTGAGATTCTATAAGACCGGACGTTTGCATTACTTCATAGTGAATAACGTTTCTGTTTTAGATCATGATCACATTTTTAATGAACATGATGCGTTATATATGGCGATCGACGGTACACAGGGTGTTAAGCCTGCAAACGCAACTTGGCAGGTACATATGCCAATGATTGTGGAAGAACATACTGGCGGTGACAAAGATATGCTTTACTATAGGTTGAATGATCCGTATTTCTCACGTGACGATAGGGTTCCTATTAGATGTGTCAGAGATCTGCCAGCCACAAGATAATAAAAGTTAGGTTATCCTTACATAATGCGTGTTGTTTAAAAGTGTCGTGCAAGTTGGACGGCACTTTATTTTGTGTGCCCAGCATGTGCAATAACTCTAGGGTGTAAGTCCCGAACAC
>NZ_DKLH01000024.1:18164-25128 GCF_002455685.1 Sphingobacterium sp. UBA6645 | reverse complement strand
TTCAACCCTTAATTCGCATTACTAACTACTAGATACTATTCTAACCCAATTCAAACCCAATGTTTAACCCTTTCATAACCCTTCTGAAAGGGCTATGAAAGGGTTTTGATTAGGTATTATAAAGGCTTTGACCTGAGGAAGGTAAGTACGATTTATATTCTTCGGTTTATTGATCAAACTATTTGATGCTGGTAGAAAATTATTTATTTTAATTTTTATTGTTACATTTTTGCTTTTAAGGCGACTAACCTAATATAACGACTAACAACATGAACTTAACGATTAGTAATTTAAACAAGACTTATAGTAATGGCGTGAAGGCGCTAGATAATGTTAATTTGACGATAGGGCCGGGGATGTTTGGTTTATTGGGGCCAAATGGTGCTGGGAAATCATCTCTAATGCGTACTATCGCGACTTTGCAGACACCGGATTCGGGCGATATTACCTTTGGAGATATCGATATATTGAGCGATAAGAATGCGCTTCGTCGCGTATTGGGTTATTTGCCACAGGAATTTGGGGTGTATCCGAACTTATCTGCTGAGGAGCTATTGAACTATTTTGCTAATCTGAAAGGAATCAGTGCTAAAGCCGACCGCCAAAAGATTGTTACGGAAGTATTGCAGGTGACAAATCTTTACGATGTACGTAAGAAAAGCGTGAGCGGATATTCTGGTGGTATGAAGCAACGTTTCGGTATTGCGCAGATGTTGCTGAATAATCCGAAATTAATTATCGTTGATGAGCCGACGGCTGGATTAGACCCAGCGGAGCGCCATCGCTTCTTAAATGTTCTTCGTGAGATCGGAGCACAGCATACCGTTATTTTCTCAACACACATTGTGGATGATGTTCGTGAATTATGCCATGAATTGGCGATCATGAATGGTGGCCGTGTGCTGTTCCGTGGTTCGTCAGAAGAAGGGGAGAAGCAGTTGAATGGTAAGATCTGGACGAAGCGCGTTGAACGCAGCGAGTTTGATGCAGCAAATGCGACACATAATATTATCTCTTCGAACTATAATCAGGACAATACGCTCAACATTCGCGTAATGAGCGATGTGCAGCCTGACGAGTCTTTTCGCTCGGTAAGCCCTATACTAGAAGACGTTTATTTTGTAGCCCTTAAAAACGATAGCATCAATGTTTAGTACCATCTTTACTTTCGAAGTAACACGCTGGTTTAAACAGCCTGTTTTCTATGTCTATTGTGTTATTTATTTTGCCTTAGCTTACTTTACGACGATTGCTGCGTTGGGTGCATTCGATGCCGTTTCTGCGACGACATCGACTCCTGTATATGTCAATTCGCCACTAAATATCGCGGGGTTCTTCAATAGTTTTTCTACGTTGATTTACTTCCTATTGCCGACTATTATTGGCGCGGCAGTATATAGGGATTATCTCTATCACGTACATAATCTATTATTTTCTTATCCGCTAGATAAGTTAAGTTACCTGTCGGCGAAATTTCTCAGTGCATTGCTGGTTGTCAGTTTTGTAGCCATCCTTACCATATTGGGTTATTATATGGCTCAATTTCATCCAGGAATCGATAAGAGTATGTTGGGGCCAAATCGTATAGAGGCATATTTCAGTGGATTTCTATTGGTTGTTTTGCCGAACTTTCTTTTGTTCGGAAGTATCATTTTTGCGTTAGTAACCTTCAGCCGAAATATCTACGTTGGATTTGTGTTCGTGCTGATCTTATTGTTATTGCAATCGGTGCTTGATATTGCTACGCAGGATGCGGATAATCGTTATTTGGTTGCTCTGTTAGACCCATTTGGATTCCAGCCTATTACCTATTATACAAAATACTGGAGCGTTGAAGAGCAGAACAATAACCTATTACCCATGTCGGGCGTTATGCTTTACAACCGACTTATTTGGACGGGGCTGGCAGTGCTGATCTTAGGCTTGGTTTATTATAAGTTCTCATTCTCACAATTGGGGATCAGCTTCACACGTTCGAAGTCTTCTGAACGGGTTACGAAAAATAACTTTGGTAGCATAATCAAGATTGATCTGCCAAAGGTCGGCATATCGCATTCTTTTTTCAGCAATTTGAAGTTGAGCTGGCGACTGAGCCACATCGATTTCAAGTATGTGGTTAAGAATTGGACGTTCATTATTCTGTTGCTGATAGCGGCATTATTCGTATTGGCGGTGATGTCTGTCGGAGGTATGCTGTATGGTACGGTTACTTATCCCGTTACATGGCAAGTCTTGCAGACCATGGGTGGAATATACAGTTTTTTCCTCGTGATCATGATCTTGTTGTTCGCCGGAATGCTCATACAGCGGGATCAACAAAGCAATATGAAATTGCTTATTGACTCGACGTCTGTTCCGAACTGGGTGTTATTGACTTCCAAGTATATCGCTTTGATGAAGATGACCATCGTTGTCCTCATCATTAGTATGCTGACCGGTATTATCTATCAAACTTATAATGGTTATTTCAAATTCGAGATTGGACATTATTTATACGAATTGTTTATCCTCGATTACTTGAAATATCTGGTATTGATAGGTTTTGCGTTATTTATCCATGGGTTCTTCCGCAATTATTTTGTAGGGTTTATCGTGTGCTTAATCATTGTCTTAGGCATCCCATTCCTGTCTAGAATTGGTATCGAGCAGGCAATCTATAAATTCAATAACGGCGCTAGCTATCACTATTCAGATATGAATGGTTATGCAGATATCCGTCATTATTTATATTATCGATTATATTGGTTGTTGTTTACAGGTGTATTATTTGCCTTGACATTATTGTTCTGGCGCCGCGGTATCATCTCCAACGTGAAGGATAGATTGCAACAATTTGCACTGCGTTTTAAAGCGCCAATTGTAATCCCGGCGCTGTTGTCGTTGATTGCTTTTGTTGGTTTAGGTTATGCGATTTACTATGTAAATAACGTTGTTTCGACTCGCTATTCCAACAAAGAGAAGGAATTGCAGCAGGTAGATTATGAGAAAAAGTACCGACATTTCCAAGATCTGCCTATGCCGCGCTTGGTTAGTGTATTCGCAAAGGTCGATATAACACCAAAAGACCGACATCTTAAGGCGGAGGGCAATTTTGTTTATGTGAATAAGACGGAGCAGCCTATTGACTCGATGTTTATGCGATTTAATGGATCTGTGAAGACTGAGGTTAAATTGGATCGTCAGATTAAAAATACGGTTAAGGATAGTATTTTGGAAGTCAACATCTATCATTTGCAGGAACCTTTGATGCCTGGTGATTCTTTGAAAATTAAGTATCAACTTACTAGTCTTTCGAATACCTTCTTAATGGATCGCTCGTTGATTTTAGAAAATGGAACATTTTTTAATAACTCCGTTTTTCCATCTTTAGCATATGAAGATGGGGTAGAGCTTGTGGATAACAGAGTCCGTGAGAAGTATAAATTGGCACCACGCGATCGTATGGCAGATCCTCGCGACAGTAGCAAATTGAGGAATACCTACATCTCGAAAGATGCAGATTGGATAGACTTTGAAGCGATCGTTAGTACAAGTCCGGACCAGATTGCGATTGCGCCAGGATACTTGCAGAAGGAGTGGGAAGAGAATGGCAAGAAGTACTTCCATTATAAAATGGATAGTCCGATCCTTAACTTTTATTCGTTTATTTCGGCGAAGTATGAGGTAAAGAAAGAGAAGGTGAATGGCAAGAATATGGAGATTTACTATCACAAAGGACATGATTATAATCTAGACCGTATGATGGCTTCGATCAAAAAATCTTTGGGCTATTACGAGTCGAATTTCAGCCCATATCAGTTCAATCAATTACGTATTATTGAGTTTCCTAGTACGCACGGTACGTTTGCACAAGCCTTTGCGAATACAGTTCCATTTTCCGAGAGCATTGGTTTTATTGCTAAAGTAGACGATGAAAATCCGAATGCAGTAGATTATCCGTACTCGGTTGTGGCGCATGAGTTTGCGCATCAATGGTGGGCGCATCAGGTAATCGGGGCGAATGTGAAGGGTGCTACCATGATGTCAGAGTCTTTATCAGAATATAGTTCTCTAAAAGTGTTGGAGCATACCTATGGTAAGGGGCAGATGCGTAAGTTTTTGAAGGATGCCTTAGACCAATATTTAATGGGGCGCGCGAGCGAACAGTTGAAAGAGAACCCGTTGATGTTGAATGAAAATCAACAATACATTCATTATAACAAGGGATCGTTGGTGATGTATGCCATGAGCGATTATTTAGGGGAGAACGCGTTCAGCAGCATGCTCAAGGAATATATTGCGAAGACAGCGTTTCAAAACCCACCTTATACGACTTCAATCGAGTTTGTGGATGTACTAAGAAAGCACACGCCGGATTCGCTGCAATACTTGATCAAAGATATGTACGAGACAGTAACGCTTTACGATAATGCCATCGAAAATGCTAGCATTAAGCCACTCAAGGATGGTAAATATGAGGTGAGCATGGACTTTAAGGTGTCGAAATATCGCACGGATGAGAAGGGAAAGCGCAGTTATGAAGATGTGAAGGGAACGAAGCTTTCGGAGAAGATGAAAGATAGTGATAAGCGTTCCGTGGAATCATTGCCTTTGCGCGATTACGTTGATGTCGCGATTTTTGGATCGCCGAAGAAGCAGGGGAAGTATGAGCACGAACATGCGCTTTTAGAAAAGCGGGTTAAAGTGGATCGTATCAAAAATCGATTGACCTTTGTTGTAAATGAGAAGCCCATCGCGGTAGGTGTTGACCCATATAACAAATTGATTGATACAGATTCTAATGATAATCGTCATACATTTTAAATGATTGTTCTTTAACTTTGGTAAACACCAAATACCAGAGAGCAATGGAAATGAATGTTAACCTACAGCCTGTGCTAGAGCATGAGCAATATTTGCTGCTCCCATTACAAGCGGATGATTTCGAAGAACTATATGCAGTTGCTTCGGACCCTAAAGTTTGGGAGCAGCATCCTAATAAAGACCGTTGGCGTCGTGACGTATTCACGAATTTCTTTGAAGGCGCTTTAAATAGTGGAGGCGCGTTCAAAGTTATTGATAAAGATAGCATGGCGGTAATAGGCTGTACTCGATTTTACGACCGAGAACCACTGGATGATAGCATTCATATAGGCTACACATTCTACGCAACGAATTATTGGGGTTCGGGAGCCAATCATGCGGTCAAGCGCATGATGCTAGCTTACATCTTTCCTTATGTTTCGAAGGTACTTTTTCATATCGGTGCGGAAAACTTACGCTCGCAGATATCTATCGAGCGCTTGGGCGCAATTAAGATTGATGAGAAGGAAGTAGCCTATTACGGCGAGGGTATTAAAAAGAACTTCGTTTACTTAATTGAAAAAAGCAATTGGCAGAAATTAGAGGGGTAATTGAGCGCTACGAGTCTCAGGATTATAGGATATTGGTTGATATTTGGGAATCTGCTGTAAAAGCTACCCATCATTTTTTGAAGGAAGAAGACTTTTTGTTTTTTAAAGACGCGATACCAAACGAATATCTGCCTCACTTAGAAGTTTATGTATTTAAAGAGGAGTCTATTCTCGGATTCATGGCTGTAAATGAACATCATTTGGAGATGCTATTCGTTGATGATGCTTTCCGCGGCCGCGGTATAGGCAAGCAATTGTTGAACTATGCTGTCGAGGAACTTGGCGTAAAGTCTGTAGATGTTAATGAGCAGAACGAACAGGCTGTTGTCTTCTATCAAAGGCATGGCTTTAAAGTATCATCGCGTACTGAGCAGGATTCCTTGGGAAAAGATTATCCGGTGCTTCTCTTAGTTATCGAGTAAGTATTTCGTATTTTTGGGCTTTATAGAAGTTTGACTCCCCCGTAACGCATGAATATTCAAGACCTTATTATTAAGGATAAAGAACCAGTTAATTTAAATGATGTTTTCCTGAGCGAGGAAAACCGATTGCAGATCCAGCAATTGATTAAAGAACAATTATATGTTGAAGACCTTCAACAATATGGCCTTCCGGTAAACAATAAGGTTTTGCTTTTCGGCAGCTCCGGCTGTGGGAAAACGACAACAGCTAAGGCTATAGCAAATGCTGTGGAAAGACCGTTGATCGTATTGAACCTAAGCAACATCATCAATTCTAGAATTGGGGAAACGTCCCAAAATATTAAGCAGGTATTCGATCGGGCGATTCGCGATAAAGCGGTATTATTTCTGGATGAATTTGATCAGATTGGAAAAGCTCGAGGCGAGGATGAGAACGATGTGGGTGAGATGCGCCGCTTGGTGAATACAATGATTCAGCTGATTGACTACTTGCCCGAGCAAGTGATGCTCATCTGTGCAACGAACCATATCGATATCATAGACTTTGCGCTGATCCGCCGTTTTCAATTGAAGATTAGTTTTGAAATGCCATCCAACGAAGTGTTAGATGCGTATTACGATAAGTTATTGGTTCGTTTTCCTAACGAGTTGCAACAAATAGAACGCCGGTATAACATCTCTTTTGCAGAAGCCAAAGATTACACCTATACGCTTGTAAAAGCGAAGTTAATTGCGGCGCTGGAGGGAAGGCATCAGAAAATTGTTGATTAGATATTAGATATGAGATATTAGATATGAGATATTAGATATGAGATTTTAGACATTAGAGTGTTGTTTGAAAGGAAGCGCGAGATGTGTGTTGTCTTTGAACCGGGGAAGGAAAAGAAAATTTGTCTGAACCAGGAAAGGAAGGATGTAAGGATTAGCAGGATTATTTGTCTTTGAACCAGGAAAGGAAGGATGTAAGGATTAGCAGGATCCTGTTAATCTTTTAATCCTTTCTTTCCTGGTTCAGACAAATTTCCCTTCTTTTCTTCAAGACAAATTTCCCTTCCTTTCTTGGATACATACCTTTCTTTCAAAAGCCGAAATGCAGTGTCTGATATCTAATGTCTAATATCTAAAATCTAAATAACAAAAAAGGCGATT
>NZ_DKLH01000024.1:0-18077 GCF_002455685.1 Sphingobacterium sp. UBA6645 | reverse complement strand
AATCGCCTTTTTTGTTATTTATACATTTGCTCGCGTTGTGCTTTTACAGCGTCGGAGTTTATGTATTCATCGTATGACATGAGTTTGTCGATGATTCCGTTTGGAGTAAGTTCGATGATGCGGTTTGCCACAGTTTGTGTTAATTCGTGGTCACGTGATGTGAATAGCATCGATCCTTTGAAATCGTTCATTCCGTTGTTTAAGGCGGTAATGGATTCCAAGTCTAAGTGGTTGGTTGGTTCGTCGAAGATCAAGAAGTTTGCTCCTTGTAACATCATACGAGAGAACATACAACGCATTTTCTCACCTCCGGATAGTACTGAGCACTTCTTCAATACTTCTTCACCAGAGAATAACATCTTACCTAAGAATCCGCGGATGAATTGCTCATCAGCATCAGGTTTCGTTGTGTAATCTCTCAACCAGTCGACAAGGTTCTCATCTTTTCCGTCAAAGAAGGCTGCGTTATCAATTGGCATATCTGCCGGCGTAATTGTTACGCCCCATTTGAATTCACCTTTATAGTCTTGATCACGCCCTGTCAGGATATCGTAGAATGCTGAGGTCACTAAGTTGTTTTCAGCTAGAACAGCAATCTTATCACCCTTATTCATCATAAAAGTGATGTCTTTGAAGTAAACTTCACCGTTTTTGGTTTTGCTTAATCCTTCGACATTCAGGATTTGATCTCCAGGCTCTCTATCCATCATGTTGAACATGATAGCAGGGTATTTTCTGTTTGAAGGCTTGATCTCATCGATATTGATCTTATCCAAAGCTTTCTTACGAGAAGTTGCTTGCTTAGATTTGGAAGCATTGGCCGAGAAACGACGGATAAACTCCTGAAGTTCTTTAACCTTATCTTCCATTTTCTTGTTCTGATCAGCACGCTGTTTCAATGCTAATTGAGAAGACTCGTACCAGAAGGTGTAGTTACCAGAGTAGATTGACATCTTGCTGAAGTCAATGTCCACAATGTGCGTACATACAGCATCTAGGAAGTGACGGTCGTGAGATACGACCAATACGATTGCTTCATAAGACGCAAGGAAATCTTCTAACCATGCAATGGTGTTAATATCCAAGTCGTTGGTAGGCTCATCCAGAATCAGGATATCTGGGTTACCGAAAAGTGCTTGTGCTAATAACACGCGAACTTTTTCATTACCATCTAATTCTTTGACTTGTTTATAGTGAAGATCTTCTTTAATTCCTAAGTTGCTCAATAGGGTTGCTGCATTGCTTTCTGCGTTCCAGCCATCCATTTCAGCAAATAAACTCTCTAACTCACCCGCACGCTCTCCGTCGGCATCAGTAAAAGGATCTTTCATATAGATTTCATCCTTTTCTTTCATGACTTTGAATAGTTCCTGATTACCCATCATGACAGTTTGGATTACAGGGAATTCATCGAATGCATAGTGGTTCTGGTTAAGAACTGACATGCGCTCGCCTGGTGTAAAGGAAACTGATCCAGTGCTTGGATCTACTTCTCCTGATATGATTTTTAGGAATGTAGATTTACCAGCACCATTGGCACCAATAATACCGTAACAATTTCCGGGAGTAAACTTTAGGTTGACATCTTCGAATAGAACACGTTTTCCATAGCGAAGAGATAAATTTGATACATTAATCATGGTGCAAAGATACGCTTTTCGATTGGATTAGTGTACGGTCAAGTCGCTAATTATTAGGTGCTGATTAGAAGTCGATTGGATAGGATGAAAATATTTTTTTGAAGTGGATAGTACGGTGCCTAAAAAATACTGTTTATCATATTGAACGGCCTTCAAAGTTTCGCGTCGTTTGAAAATTATAACCACCAATTATGACGGAAAGAATTACAGAATTCTTGTTGGAGAATTATTTATCCGATGGTTGTTCCAAAGCCGAAATGAAGCGCGTTGAGGAGTATGTGAATTCAGTAGAGGGTAAGCTGCATTTGGATGAGTATTTAGATAAGGTTTGGGAGGCAGCGTCGAAGGAGCGAGTCGATGAGGATGTGTTGGATGAGTGTAGAGGCTTGTTTTTAATGGAGGTGGCAAAGGAAAACCACTTTGAGGAACGTAATGGTAGGAAGTAGCATGGACATGGAGATCCCTCCAACAAATTGACTGAAAGATTAAGATTCATCATAAACATTAATAAACAACATTGGCAATCAATTTAGGGCATTAGAAGGAAATGCCGAACGTGGCGGCACCATTCGAAAGATCTTTTTTAAATAAGCTTTAACCAAAATACACGCTAAGTTTTGATAGATTTTTTATGACTAATTACTTAACTATATGGATTTATTTTTAATTTTTAACAAAGCGAAGTCGTTATGGATAACAACATTTTCTTCCGTGTTGATTTTATTCCTACTATCTAGCGCTGAGGCGAATAGCGTGGGTTCCATAGACTTCCAACGAACCATTAAAGGGGAAGTGCGCGATCAGGGCGGTAAACCATTATCGGGAGCTTCAGTGATAATCAAAGGCACTTCACAGGGGGTGTCAACCGATTCCGAGGGGAAGTTTACACTACAGGTTCCTGCGGGCGCAGTTCTTCAGATTCGATTATTAGGCTACGAAGGACAGGATATCACCGTTGGTGCACGTGATTTTATTAGCGTCAATATGAAGGCTACAAGTACGGTTCTTGATGATGTTGTAGTTACGGGCTATCAGGTGGTAAGTAAGCGACAATTCACTGGCGCTTCTACGAAGATTAACACCGAGGATGTCCGTCGCGACGGTATTGCCGATGTCAGCCGGATGTTAGAAGGACAAGTTGCAGGTGTTTCGGTTCAGAATGTATCGGGGACATTCGGAGCTGCTCCTAAAATAAGGGTTCGGGGTGCGACTTCCATCAGCGGGGACAACAAGCCTTTATGGGTTGTAGATGGGATGATCCTGGAGGATATTGTCAATATTTCTAACGAGCAGTTGTCAACGGGCGACCCGGCGACCCTAATCGGATCGTCTGTAGCAGGATTAAATCCTGACGATATTGAGAGCTTCGAAATATTAAAAGATGCCGCTGCGACATCTCTATATGGCGCTCGTGCAATGAACGGGGTTATCGTCATTACGACCAAAAAAGGTAGGGTTGGAACACCTTTAGTTTCCTATACTGGAAATTTCTCAACCTATCTCAAACCTTCTTACAGTCAGTTTAATATTATGAATTCCCACGATCAGATGTCGATGTATGCGGAAATGCAACGTAAAGGATGGCTGAATTATGGGCAAACGTCTCGATTTGCCAATGGTGGTGTATTCGTTAAGATGGCAGATCTGATCAATCAATATAACGAGTCGAACGGGCAATTTGGGTTGAAGAATGATCCAGCAAGTAGACGTGCTTTTCTAGAGCGCTATGCGAACGCTAATACGGATTGGTTCGACGTGTTGTTCGATAATTCGCTAATGCAAGAGCATGCATTAAGCGTGTCTATGGGTACAGAAAAAGGCCAGTTGTATGTCTCTACAAGTTATTTGAACGATAATGGCTGGAGTAAAGCAGACGCGGTACAACGTTATACGGGGAATGTGCGGGCGACTTTTACACCAAGCAAGCGCCTTAACTTTGGAATTATCGCGCAGGGATCGATTCGTGATCAAAATGCACCGGGAACCTTAGGACGGACAAGTAACCAGGTTACTGGAAGCTTTGATCGTGATTTTGATATTAATCCCTTCAGCTATGCCCTAAATACCAGCAGGGTGCTTACAGCCTATGATGAAAAGGGAAACCTCGAGTATTTTAGACGGAATTTCGCACCCTTCAATATTCTCAATGAATTGGAATACAATAATATCAAACTGAATTTTATTGATTTCAAAATGCAGGGTGATTTGCGATATAATATTCTAAACAACCTTAAGTTTTCTTTTGAAGGAGCATATCGATATGCGGTTACCAATCAGGAGCATAACATCCACGAAAACTCGAATATCCCAAATGCATATCGAGCAGATGCGGATGCGACAATTCGAGAATCGAACAGGTTTCTTTATCGTGATCCTGATAATCCGGAAGCTGAACCTATTGTTATTCTCCCTTACGGAGGATTCTATAATACAGACGATGTTAATATGGTTAGTTACAATCTTCGGAATTCCTTGGATTACAATGTAAAACTCGCGGAGGATCATAAGCTGAATTCTTATGCATTTATGGAGCTCCGTTCTGCTGATAGAAAGTTTAAGGTTTTCAACGGATATGGCTATCAATTTGATAAGGGCGGTGTACCGTATGTGGATCCTAAATTTCTGAAAATGATGGTTGAAGCGAATGCGAATTATTTTGAAATGTCCAAGCGTAAGGAGCGTTTTCTAGCCTACGGTTTGAATTCTCGGTATACTTTTAAAGATCGATACAACGTGGCGGGAACTGTTCGCTATGATGGTTCCAACTTAATGGGGCGCACGAATACAGCGCGTTGGTTACCGACTTGGAACCTGAGTGCTTCCTGGAACATCGATGGTGAGGAGTTTTTCCAAAGGCAAAGCTTTATCAATACGGCGACCCTTCGGGCGAGTTATGGATTGACAGCTAGTAGCGGACCTGCTACTAATTCGAGCGTTGTATTGCGTAATCGAGCAGCCAATAGACCTTACTTAACCGAAAGAGAGTCTGTTATCGGGATAGCTAATGTCGAGAACTCAGAGTTGACTTGGGAGAAGATGTACAAGGCTAATATCGGGTTTGATATGGCCATGTGGAATAATAGACTGACACTAACGATGGACTATTATGACCACGATAGCTACGATCTGATTGGACGTATTCGGACCGGCGGTATTGATGGGGAAGCTTTGAAGTTAGCAAACTATGCTGACATGGAAGCCTATGGTGTTGAAGGTCCTTAGGTGTCAAGTTATTGAATAAATCGGATTGGAAATGGGATACACAATTTAATTTCGGATATAATAAAGCGAAAATTACGAACCTACGTAATGAGCCCAATATTTGGTCACTCGTAAATACAGACGGTGGCGCCATGGTGGGGTATCCGCAGCGAGGCTTGTTTTCATTAGATTATAGAGGACTTGATCAAAAACAGGGGATGCCTAAATTCATCAATGAAAAGGGAGAGGAGTCTCCAGAGGTCTTTTTACAAGATCTAAATACTTCACATCTCGTTTATGGAGGTTCTATCGATCCACTGCTAACCGGTGGTTTCTTCAACGGATTCCAATATAAGAATATTCGGCTTACAGCATTAGTGACCTTCAGTACAGGGAATGTTGTGCGTCTTAGACCAGCGTTCAGAAGCTCATATACAGAGTTGGATGCGACGCCCGACGAGTTCTTGAATCGATGGCTAATGTATGGTGATGACGCGGAACCTTCCATACTCGACCGACGTGAGAACTCCGATATCATCGGTTCTTATCCGTATAATAACTACAATTATTCCACCCGTCGGGTTGCTAAGGGTGACTTTATTCGCTTGAAGCAAGTGATGCTCTCATACAATTTGCCGCAGAATTTACTCAAAACATCGACATTGAAATCAGCGTCGTTGAGCTTGGTCGCAAATAATCTTTGGTTGATTTACTCGGATAAAGATTTGAATGGACAGGATCCTGAGTTCTTTGGCTCTGGCGGTGTGGCAATGCCTATCCCTCGTCAATTTACGCTATCACTTAAACTAGGAATTTAGAACCAAACGATTATGAAAACTATAAATAAGATTATTATCCCATCTGCGATTTTATTCCTAGGTCTTTTACCGTCATGTAATAAGTTCCTAGATGTAAATCCTGATATGCGAACCGAAATTAATTCGGTGGAAAAAGTCGCTGAACTTCTGGCGACAGCATATCCGCAAGCAAACTATATCAGTTTTACGGAGGGGATGTCGGATAATGCAGGCGATAAAGGAGCTGGAACAGTGGAAATCGTAAATTCAGCGCCTTATCGATTTGAAGATGTCGCGGATATCAATATGGATTCGCCTACTTATTATTGGAATGCAGCTTATGCCGCTATTGCTGCCGCAAACCATGCCTTAGAGGCTATTCAAAAGGCGGGTGATGATCCTGCATATATACCCTACAAGGGTGAGGCTTTAGTCGCTAGAGCTTACGCGCACTTTATGTTGGTCAATTTCTTTGCACAACCCTACGATGCAACAAATGCTGCAGCCAATCCCGGAATACCTTATGTAACAGAGGTCGGCAAAGTGGTCATTGGCAAATATGAACGTAGCACTGTCGCTGAAACCTACAATAAGATTGAAAAGGATCTGTTAGAAGGCTTGCCGCTATTAGATAATGCCGCTTATAAGAAAGCTCCAAAATATCATTTTACCGTTGCGGCTGCACATGCTTTTGCTACGCGTTTTTACTTGTTTAAAAAAGACTATCAGAAGACTATTGAGCATGCAAACCAAGTCTTCGTGGGGGGCGATATAGCATCCAGTCTTCGTGCTATCAATTCGGAAGCTTACCGTTCATTTCAATACTATGAGCTACAAGCTCAATATAAACGAGCAGACAATCCAGCGAATTTATTGATGGCAGAAGCCCCTTCTATTTGGGGAAGGTTTTATCCCGTATATCGTTATAGCCTGACGACTGATATCATGAATGAGCTTTTCACGACGTCCAATGTCACTGACGGTTCTTGGGCATATAATATCTACGGAAGAGAAACGAGCCTAAATATCCCTAAGTTTAGGGAACACTTCGTTCGCCAGACGTTGAACGCTGAAACCGGAACGCCATACAATATTATTCCATTGTTTACTGCAGAGGAGGTGTTGTTCAATAGAGCGGAGGCATATGCCGAATTAGCAAAATATGATAATGCCATACAAGACTTAAATGATTTCGCGTCCAAGCGCATTATACATAGTCCTTCGATTCCGATATATGTTCCAGAATTGCACAGTATTACAGACCGGAACCTGTTGGAATTTTACAAAACGGCAGATTTGAAGCGTGCGATCGTACAGTGTGTGTTAGATTTCAAACGCGTAGATTTTATTTTTGAAGGACAACGCTGGTTTGATATTATTCGTCACAAATTACCGGTTACCCATAGGACTACGGACAATGAGATACTCATCTTGGGAGTTAATGATCCGATGCGCGTGTTCCAGATTCCGCAGGAAGCACAAAGTTCTGGTTTAGCCTTAAATCCTCGCTAATTATGAAAAGAAATAACATCACTCAATATTTAATACCTCTTTTATTGTTGCTTTTGGCCGCTTGTGGCAAAGAAGAAAAGATAAAGGACACTCCAATACTAGGTCTTGGAGGGGATACCTGGGTTAGTGGTCCAATTGATGATTGGTTGAAGAAGGAATTTCTTGATCCTTACAACATCGAAGTAAAGTATCGCTGGGATCCATACGAGTTGAATTATGTAAAGAGTATCGTCCCTATTCGGGAAGAGAAGATTCAACCCTCTATGTCGTCCGTTCGCGAAATATGGATTAAGCCCTATGTCAAAGTAGCGGGAGAATCTTTCATCAAGAAATATGCACCGAAGCAGTTCGTACTAGCTGGCAGTGCGGAATGGAACAATGATGGAACAATCGTGTTAGGTCAAGCTGAAGGCGGCAGGAAGATCGTCTTGCTCCTTTTAAACGAATTTGATCCTAAGGACAGACCGCAAGTTGAGCGTATGCTGCATACTATGCATCATGAATTTGCTCATATCCTACATCAAACAAAGTTGTATCCGTTAGAATGGAAGGCCCTGAATCCGGAATGGTATACAGCGACATGGTTTAATAATACGGATGAAATTGCGCATCAACAAGGCCTGATATCCGCTTATGCGAAGGCGAATGCTGACGAGGATTTTGTTGAAACTGTCTCGTTTTTATTGGTATACGGACAAGCTCACTTTGATTCGGTGGTCAATAAAGAGAATGTTCCGGCAAAAGCCAAAGCGATTCTTAGAAAGAAGGAGTCGATGGTTGTCGATTATTTCACTAAGCAATATCAAATTGACTTTAGGGCATTACAGCGAGAGACACAATCAGCATTGGCAGCCTTTCTTGCAGATTAACCATTATTCATCATTTCAAAATTAAACAGCATGAAAAAATATATAGCTTGGATAATTTTAAGTCTTCTTGTTCTAACTTACTCCTGTAAGAAGAATGAATTTGAAGGCGAACGTCCGGACAAAAAGCTGGGGGAAGCCTTGGTTTCATTTGAAAAAGCATTGGTTTCAGCGGAGCATGGTTGGAAAGCGCATTTGTACCCCGATAGAGGGCGAGGCTTTGGTTTTTATTTAAAGTTTAACGATAAAAACCGGGTAACCATGTATTCAGATATCAATAATACAACAGGAACAGAATCCAAAGAAAGTTCTTTTAGATTAAAGGCTGTCACAACGCCGGCGCTTTATTTCGATACCTATTCGTACATGCATCTGCTGGCAGATCCAGATCCATCCATACTGAACGGGGTGCCTGGTTGGGGAATGTTTGCAGATTTCGAGTTCAATTTCAAAAAGGTCAGCGCGGATACCATAGAGTTAGTCGGCAGTTTATCGCAGAGTAAACTTGTCCTTGTGAAAGCGAATGCGGAGGAAGCAACAGCCTACAGTAACGGCAATTTGAACAATTTACGAACTGTCGCCGAAAAATATAATCAAACTGCGCGTTTCCCATTTCTCAACACCAAGTCGGGCGTTCGCGTCAGCACGGCATTGAACCTGATCACCAAAGAAGTTTCTTTCGTTTATCTGAAAGATTCCAAATTGGAGACGAAGAGTCTAGGATTCGCCTTTTCCGGAATCAATGAAATCGTATTAAAGGAAGCATTTGAATTTGATGACTTGCATATTGAAAAGTTTATCCTCGGTTTAGAGGACAATAGTGTTCACGCAATAAATGCAGGACAGAACGTGCCGATTCAATCTGCAAGCGAGCCTATTCTGCCGCTCAACAAAATCCTAGGCGTGCAATATATGTCTATTGTCGTCCCAATGGAACAGGCAGTTGTAGGTAGCGGAGCTGAATTTAATACACGAAGAAATGCGTTTTTGACGGCAGGGAAGGCTCGCTTAGCTGCCGGCACTACATTTCCGCAGATGAATTTAGTTTTTGATATCAATGAACAATTATTGATAGTAAACCAGATTATTCGACAGGGATTGAATAGTTTCTCCGCCCTTTATATTTTCACCTACCGCATGGATGGGGACCATTTTGTGCTCAACTATGAGCAACCTCTCTATGGAAATGCCGAAGTGCTCGAGAATGCCTTTGAGCCAATCATTGAAGGCCTTCATCAAGGGAAGTTTGAATTTGAATATGAATTGACGGCCTCCCAGGTTAGAGCCAGTGGCGATAATAAGAACTTAGCAGGATTTAAATTCATTGGCGACTTAAATTAGAAAATTATGAAAAAGTTAATAAAGATTATACTAGTTGCTTTCTCAATAATGTCCTGTACTAAGGATAAATCTTCCGCTTATGATGTGGAAGAAGTCTTCCCGAGTTCAGAAGAAATGCTCGCCCAGTTTCAGAAAGCGCTAGATGCAGGATCTTCACATTGGGAAGCAATATTAAATCCAAATGCTGGAAAAACCTACAATCTATATTTTCAGTTGGCGAAGGATGGGAAAGTTTCATCATTAGCGGACTTAACGGTGAAGAGTGCAAAAGATACGAAGGCTGCGACCTATCGATTAGAAGGCAAAGCAACCCATGCAAGCCTTATTTTTTCTGCTGGAACCTATCTGGATGATATCTTACATAAAGAAGGATTTAGAAATGTCGGTGCCGATACGTCCTATGCATTCGAAAGTATGAAAGGTGATACCTTAATTCTCAGAGGCAACAGATTCGGCGATGAGCTTAAATTGATCAGTCTGAAGGCGGAGGATGTCAGCAAATATGAAACCGGCATGCTGAGCAATACCTTTGGCTACTTATCGGAATTCTTTGAAAGTCGACGATTCTTTTATTTCATCGCAGAAGGTAATATTCCGGTTCAATTTATTATAGATCCAGAAACTCGTAGTATTCGCGTATTGTATGTTGAAAACAAACAGCTCAAGTTTAGTACTACGGATTACGCCTATGGAATTGAAAAAATTCGCTTAAAAACACCACTTCGGATTGGAAGCCAGATTATCAGTGATTTAAATTTTGATACCCAGAAAAAGACTTTCTATTTGCAGAAGAACCAAGCATCGCGCTATGATTTATTAGGCGCAAGCTTACCTGTAATCCCATTACACATTATGTTGGGTGAAGAAGTGTCGCCCATTTTGTCTATGCCTTCACCGATATTTATTGAAGAGTTGCCGGGCTGGTCTACTTCATTTCGGGATGTTTGGATGGAAGCAACAAACAAACTATTCAGCGAACGGAGCTTTTATTTATTAGTAATGGCCTTTGAGTTGAATACCAAGGCTAATATCTTAGATTTAAAGCTGTATTTTCAACGAGGCAGCAGCATCTTTTTAGGAACCTTTCCTTTCTCATTTGAGAAAACCGATGCCGGCGTCTATACCTTAAAACGACTTCCGTTTGAAGCAGGTAGTATTCCACATGCCAATGCTGAGTTTATCGAACCTTCCGTTGCTGGACTAATTGGACTATTTCCGGATAAACAATATACTATTGATTATTATGACGCTGGGGATAACGTCATCGGACAGTTTAAAAGCGTAGACCAAGCTGAGCTCTATTTTACAGGCGAGTTTGGAAGTTACTTTGAATAAACGCAACAATACTCTTATCCTAGTCTTTTATACTATAGACTAGGATAAGAGTTTCTAAAAAATTATTGATTTCTGTAGTCGTTTAACTTGCCCTTCACATAGGCTATTGAAGCGCTTATTTGATTGCGAACGGTATGTATGGATATATTCAATTTCTTTGCTATCTCGGCATAGGTCATGTCGTCCTCTCTACTTAAACAAAATACGAGTCGCCGTTGTTCTGGAAGGTCCGCGACAATCCTACTGACTCTGTTTTCTAACTCTTTGAGGTTTAGCTCTGCATCGGCAGTGCCGTCATACGCCAGAGCACTCGAAAGCTGCGGGTTTGAAATAGATTCTGTGATAAGCTTTTTGCTTTTATGGAAATTGATAACTGCATTTTTAGCAGCTTTGACCATATAGGGGCGGAGGGATTGATCGCCATCAATCCGTATAAGGTCTCTTTTCTGCCACATCTTAAGCATAACATCCATAGCGATTTCTTTCGCTATATCGCTGTTCTTTATTAATCGGTT
Organism: Sphingobacterium sp. UBA6645; assembly: GCF_002455685.1. Classification (NCBI taxonomy): domain Bacteria; kingdom Pseudomonadati; phylum Bacteroidota; class Sphingobacteriia; order Sphingobacteriales; family Sphingobacteriaceae; genus Sphingobacterium; species Sphingobacterium sp. UBA6645. The sequence continues at coordinate 6,870 of NZ_DKLH01000024.1, read as the reverse complement.
TGCAAAGGAGAAAATTTGGAAGAAGTACTTATCGAATATAATCGATAACGCCATTTCATTGCCATGGCTTCCAAGTTTCAATAATTCGGCATCGGATAATTTAAGTAATCGGTTCTTCATGATAAGCTATAAGTTTGTAACTAACTATAAAATACAATCCGTAAAAACCGCTTTTTAATTAAGTAGTAGGGAAAACTATTAATCAATTGGTTAATGTAATATACAAATAAAACTAAACTAATCCAATATTAATTTATTATTAAATATACTAGGTTGTTTGGTTTAGTTATTTTCAAGGGAAGAGTCTGTGGAAAAGATACCTGTGGAATGTAATAAATAACGTTTTAGCGTTGTGTTAGGGAATTGGGGTTGAATAATCAACTTGTTAATTTCAATTAAAATGATAATTTTGGTTACAATTAGATCACTAGAGAATAAAAATATTAATTTAATATAAACTTATGATGAATTATACATTGCGCTCATTACTACTTGGAAGCGTCTTATTCTTTACTTCTTGTGCTACGGTATTTACAGGCACAAAACAAAACGTCATGATCAGGTCCAATCCGGAGGGCGCTACGATTGAAGTCGATGGTTTTGAGCGAGGTGTCACGCCTATGCCGGTAAAACTTAGAAAGGGATTCCGTGGACAAACTGTAACCTTGAAAAAAGAAGGATATGTTCCGTTTGAGTTCCGCCCTAACACCTTTTTTAATTTCGCAGCCATCGGAAACCTAATCAATATATTCGGATGGGGGATTGACGCGGCGACTGGCGCCTTCATGAAATATGATCCCGCAGTTTACGACATCAAGATGAAAGAGGTTGTAGATAAAAACGAAAAGGCTAATAAGTAATCTTAAAATTTATCCAATTCCAAAGCGAGCGCTTTCAAATCTTGTTTCATCAGATTGATATTCGACTCCAATTGATCATACATGTCAGCTCGGTTGTTTAGCTGCTCGCTTGAATATTTTCCGCCTTCGCCAAAATACAATTTAACAAGCTCATCGCTCGAGTCTTTATCGATTTGCCCTAAGTGAGTCCACTTTTCGATAATCTGTTCGCGGAAAGAGGAAGTTACATTATAATCCGGGTTAGCGTAATTTAGATAATACCAAACAGCGGGAGGGAAGATCGCCGAGGTCTTGCTGCCGAACCAAATGTCTTTCAGCGCATTTCGTTTATGTTGGAACTCAATCGATGCTTTATCAAAAAACATCAAAAAACCGAAGGTAGCTTCTGCAATACCCGTCGAGATGCCGGTCGCATTGGCAGCAGTTTCATTTTTAATAACTCCACCGGTCAATATCGCCCCGACGGCACCAACCACAATTGCTGCAATTGTCAACTTCGACTCGCGCTCGTCCGCAATACCCGAGAGATAATTCGCAACCTGGCTAGTACGTTCTTCTTCGCAATCCATCTCCGAAGATATTGCTGAAATCTCCAAGGAGGAAAGATTGATCTTATGATCTATATCCTGTTTTAATTCCAATAGTTCAATCCGCTGCTCAGTGTTGGGATTTCCTTGATTCAATTTTAAGCTCGTGTAACGCTCAAGCGTCGGTATCAGTCCTATCGCATTGGCGATGTTCAGGCTGTTGTGGCTGAGTTTCTTGCTGAGTGCCGGTGATATTTGCTGAAGATGAAGCGGGGTCGCGATATCTGACTCCGTATAATCATATACGTTTCGTTGATTACAATTGCTGTGCTGTAACAAGTTTCGGATCTCCGCATTCTTAATTGTGGCACAGGACGACACGAAAAACAACAGTAAACCGAAACCGGCAAATTTTATCAAGGCTCTCATGGGTGATAATTTGAAAGTAAATAAAGTGATTATCAGCGATATTTTCCAAGCTATAGCGTAATATTTTTTCTCGTCGCCGGATATTCAGATATCCCTTTCTTGAAAACCAAATCAAAATAAAATTTCTATAATTAGCGAAAAAAGTAGTTTCTTTACGCATATTTCACTTTTAATAAACAATTAAACCAAATTAATGGACCATATTGTATCCAGTATTTCATCTCTTGTATGGAGTGATATTTTTATTTATTTATGTCTATGTACGGGCCTTTACTTTTCTATCCGTACGGGTTTTCTACAGATTACCTATTTAAGAGATATGCTTCGGCTTCTTTTCGCGAAAAAGCAGGGCGATGAGGGTATTTCATCGTTTCAAGCGTTCGCACTGGCCATCTCAGGGCGCGTTGGAACCGGAAACATTATTGGTGTGGCGACTGCAATCTTTTACGGCGGACCAGGTGCAATCTTCTGGATGTGGGTAATTGCGTTTCTAGGCTCTGCCTCTGCATTTGTGGAAGCCATGCTAGGACAGGTATATAAACAAAAAGACGGTTCGGAGTTCCGCGGTGGTCCCGCTTATTATATCGAGAAAGGATTAGGTGTTAAGTGGTATGCTATATTATTCGCTGTACTGACCATCATCAGTGCAGGGATTTTATTACCTGGTGTGCAAAGTAATGCGATTGCATCTTCGGTAAACAATGCATTCGCGATCCCAACTTCTTATACAGGTATTGCTGTTGTCGTTTTATTGGTGTTGATCATCTTTGGCGGCGTAAAGCGTCTGGGCACTGTAGCAGAGTTCGTAGTGCCTTTTATGGCGGGAGGATATATCTTGATGACGCTTGTTATCATTGCAATGAATTATCAACAGATCCCTGAAGTCTTTGGACTGATATTTAGTAGTGCGTTTAGTCTGGATGCCACTTTCGGCGGAATTATTGGTATGGCAATCGCATGGGGAGTGAAACGTGGTATCTATTCGAATGAAGCAGGACAAGGTACGGCTCCGCATGCCGCTGCCGCAGCAGACGTAAACCATCCAGCTCAACAAGGATTGGTTCAGGCTTTCTCCGTTTATGTAGATACCCTTTTCGTATGTACTGCTACCGCTCTGATGATTTTATTTACAGGGATGTATAATGTAACGAATACGGATGCGGCAGGAAAGGCAACAACTTTATTGCAAGAAAATCTTCCAGGTGTAGATTACAATGGGTTTACGCAGGCCGCCGTTTCACATCATTTCCCGGGATTCGGAGGTAGCTTTGTCGCCATCGCTTTATTCTTTTTCGCCTTCACAACAATTATGGCGTATTACTATTACGCCGATACCAACATCGTCTATCTGATAAAGAACAATAAAGTACGCGCAATCGTTGGGCGTATTTTCCAAGTGGCATTCTTAATAGCTGTTTATTATGGAACGATAAGAACAGCCGATACCGCATGGGCGATCGGCGATATTGGAGTTGGACTGATGGCTTGGGTTAATATTATAGCGATCCTTCTTATGAGCAAAATTGCCATGAAGGTATGGAAGGATTATAAAATAAAGCGGAAGCAAGGAATCGAAAACCCGGACTTCGATCCAAAGGAAATTGGAATCAAGAATGCCGATTACTGGGAGAAGCGAGACTAGGAAGTAGATTTTAGATATTAGATGTGAGACATTAGAGTAGGATAGCTCTTGCATGTTTTCCATGTTTATTACTAGAATCGACGATATAAAAGATAGAGGCTGCTTCTTACGAAGCAGCCTCTTACTATTTTATTGTTTTCGTAGGTAAATTATTAAGGGTATTGAACTATTTCTTTATTAAATTATAGGTCAGCCCAATGAATGGGCCAGGTCTATAGCGCTCCAAGTATTTTATCTCTTTATCGGAGGTGCTGAATCTTAGGTTTTCATCGAGATTGCTCGTGTCCAATCGTTTGACATTGACGAAAGAAACGCCTGCCGTTAATACCAATTGATTCTTTTGTAAAAAGGCTGCGGATGCACCCAAGAAAAAGTTGATCTTCTTATTGTTGTTATAACTCAAACCAGTGGATAGCCCATATTCTACGGGCGTTCCGAAATCATACAAAGCATGTACTAGCGTACCAATGGAATGGGATAACAATTCTTTCTCTAACTGTTTGACACCAACAGGCTCTTGGTTTTCGTGCAGTTCAGCATAATCATGATCTGCAACAAAAGAAAGTAAATATCCCGCACTAACATTCACTCGCAATTTATGCGTAGTCTTAACGGAAAATTCGGGGAATCTATGTAACACGGTATCCTCTTTGCAGCATTTTAATACCGGTTTAATAAGAATTTCGTCACCCAATGCTTGATGACTTTCTCCAACATAAGTATAACTTGAATTCTCAGCAATCTGATGAATCTTAAAAGCTTCGCGTCCATCCTTGTATATTTTATCCCTATGGGAATCACTTAATAACTCTTCATATATCTTCTCTGCCTCTTGCCAATTGGAGCCATAGTAATCTTTTGTTTCGCTGTTAGAATTGACCAGTGGGGCATAAGTAGATTGCAGTAGGAGGAAGTTTTCTTTTATTGCATCGATACTAAGAAGATTCGCGTAGCGTTCGATTTCTTTTTTAAACTGTGGTACGTCGGCTATAAACGGTTCCTTATTAATGTATGCCTCTAGTTCCTTGCGGAGCGTTGCGGTCTCTTTGACTTTCTCGGCTGCCGCTTCGAACCGGAAAAAATTATCGGGAAATTCGTTGTCTATTACCGCGATCGGTGTCACAACGTTTTCATTCGTATCGGTCGATGTAATCATTGCGCTGCTCACGGTGGGTAGGAGCGGTTTTAGAAATTCTAGTATCTGTTGGAAGCCAATCTCAAATTCGTAAGTCGTAGGAACGTAAGTAGCTTCGCCCTTCGCTAAAAAGGGATTGATATTTACTATTTCTACTTTAAAGGTTGATTTATATCGTACGCTAGCATTCTTCGGGAATTTTCCTGGGTTGAATTTGTCGATGCGTATAATCTGCTCATCGCCCACTTGCGCCGTAAGGCTAAATGACAATCCCAAAAGGAGAAAAACTGTGAGTAGTATCGATTTCATCTTCTTCAATAGTTAGGGTTAATAGAAGCGTTCTTTCGATATTCGGGAAGATCATAAAAGGTAGATTTCTTTCAAATATCAGCCGTAAGGTAGCCATATAGAAAAACTGTGGAAATACCTAGTGCTAGGGATTTTTTAGGCTGCGAAGGATGGGAATAGCTTTAAAACACAAAGAGAAACAAACCTTTGTTCCTCTTTGTGTTTTCTGCTTTTAATGGATTCCGAAGCAAGTCGTAGCGAATAGTAATACGACTGCGACAAAAAGTAAAAGGAACAGGTTCGTCAATGGTGTCCTTTTCATGTTTATTTAATATTGCGTTCAAATTGGTGATTAACATTAAAGTTACGCTTTTTTTTGAGCTATAGAAATATTTCTACAAAGTACATGTCTTTAATTTATTGTTATTTATAAATGAACATAGAAAATACCCTACTTGTTTTGTAGTTTTTTTATTGAAGTGTCTGTTCTAGGATAATTATAGTACTTTTGTACGTTTTATCAATACTAATCGTATGAAGGGAGGCAATTTCTGGGCCTTACTGCCATTAATATTTTTTGTTGTCGTTTACTTCACCGGGTCGTATATATTGGGTGACTTTTATGCGCTGCCCGTTCTTGTTATCTTCGTTTTAGCGCTGTTCGTTGCGTTTTTTCAATTTCCAAAGGTGCCTTTCGCCGAAAAATTAAAGCATTTTTCGAAGGGCTCTGGCGATGAGAATATTTTGATTATGATCCTCATATTCTTATTGGCGGGCGCATTCGGAGAGCTATCTAAGAATGTGGGAGCGATATCTTCAACCATTAATTTTGCGTTGACTTATGTATCACCGCAGTTTATTATTGCAGGACTTTTCCTCGTCGCTTGTTTTATATCAACCTCCTTGGGTACATCAGTCGGTACAATCGTCGCTTTGGCACCCATTGCCGTAGGCTTGGAAGAAAATATCTCAGGCATTATGCCAATAGCCTTAGCCGCAGTGATAGGAGGAGCCATGTTTGGCGATAATCTCTCCTTCATTTCCGATACCACTATTGCTGCCACCCGTACGCAAGGCGTAGCAATGCGTGATAAATTTAAGGTCAACTTTAAGATGGTCCTGCCTGTTGCCGTTCTGGTATTTATCATCTATGCATTCCAAGGACAAGATCTAGTGAAAAATCTACAGCAGATACCAGTGGGCGAGTATGAAGTTGTCAAAATCGTTCCCTACCTGGTTGTATTCATCCTTGCGCTGCTAGGACTCCATGTTATTTTCACGCTAGGAATCGGTATTCTTGTTGCCGCAGGTATCGGGTTAGCAAGTAATACTGTTGACTTCCTAACGATATTGAAATCTATTAACGATGGTTTCGCAGGCATGTTCGAATTGAGTATCCTTTGTCTGATCATCGGTGGCGTTGTAGGCATCATCCGACTAAACGGCGGAATAGAATTCTTATTGAACGCTGTAACCAAGCGAATCGATTCCAAGAAAAGAGCCGAGCTCGGTATCGCTTTCTTAACAAGCTTAGTTAATTTGGCAATCGCTAATAATACCATCACCATCGTAATCGTTGGCCCGATCGCTAAAGAAATATCCGATAAAAACGGCTTGGACGGAAAACGCGTCGCCAGTATTTTAGATACCATATCCTGTTTCATTCAAGGATTAGTTCCTTATGGTGCCCAAATCCTTGCAGCGCTGGCAGCCGCCAATATGATACTTTCCGACCGACAATTGCCGCTACTTTCGCCAATAGATATTATGCAGTATTTGTATTACCCTATTTTATTAGGGATTATCACCCTGCTGTTTATCATCTTCCGAAAAGAAAAGCCTGTTGCTACAGAAGCGAAATCCTAAGATAACCTTATTAGAGTCGTTGTTTGGCAAGGTTATAACAACTTCAGCTCAATAGCATATTTAAGTCCTTACAAACCCCAATCAAACCCGCCCACGAGCGGGTTTGATTGGGGTTTGTATTGG
>NZ_DKLH01000025.1:0-77075 GCF_002455685.1 Sphingobacterium sp. UBA6645 | reverse complement strand
ACAACTTGCCACACGATGTCTTCTTTGAGAATCGTTATAGCGATAAAACACTATATACAATACAAATTGACGTCAGGAGCGTTAAAACTATCAAATATCGACTTACTGCTTAAAACTCAAAAATGAAAACAGTAATGAAATCGCAAAAGCTATAAAACAGAAGAAGGTGCCTTTTTAGACACCTTCCTTATTTATTAATCCACTAAATTTTTCAATAGTTCATCCAAACATACCGTTGCATATGTTGACTCTTGATCGGAGTATGCATATGGCAATATCAGATGGTTGTTATGGATAATCTGTCCACAGGAATACAGGACGTTTGGCACATAACCATTTCGCTCAGTTTCATTGGCAAACAAAAGCGGCTTTTTCAATTTTCCGATTACTTTAGTAGGGTCTTCAAGATCCAATAAAAGAGCGCCGATGGAATATTCGCGCATAGGACCTACGGAATGGGTAATGACCAACCATCCTTCTTTGGTCTCTACCGGAGACCCACAGTTTCCAACTTGAATAAATTCCCACGGATACTCAGGTTCTCCGACAAGCTTAATCTCCTCGTGCCAATTGGTGAGGGAGTTGGAGAATGCCACGTAGCTATTTTCTCCATCTACACGGCAGAGCATAGCATATTTCCCCTTAATTTTCCGCGGAAATAGAGCTGCGCCCTTGTTAGCGATTTTACCGTTTAAAGGCTGTATTTTAAAGTTAACAAAATCCTTAGTAGACAATAGTTTTGGAAGAATTGAATATCCATCATACGCAGTATAAGTAGCATAGTATGTCGCTTTGCCTTTGTCGGAAATAAACTGTACAAAACGAGCATCTTCTATTCCGTTTTTCTCGGTATCCGATATGGGGAAAATAACCCGTTCTGAGATAGAAGTATCGCGGGAATAAGATATTTCATAATGCGAGGATGCTAACCACAGCATTTGTTGCATTAGAATCTGACTGTCGTAACTTAAATCTTCCTGTTCCTCTTTTATTTCCCTGACGAAGCGTTGCAACTCGTCGTAGGTAAATGTGTCCGTCAGCTTGTCTTCAATTACCTTTTGCACATGCTCTTCCGGCTGATGCAAATCAACGAGCCTTTCGATGAATTCCGCTTTTCTGTAGCGGTGATTTTTAATATGCTTGGGTTTATCCAATAATATACCGACTTCATCGAGATGTATATCTAAGTTTTTGTCGATAACGGCGGACCGGAATACGATTGACGAAAGGTGCCCCTCGCCCACCGCTCTGAAGCTCATAATAATTCTTTTTTCTCCTTCATGCGTCTGCGACTGATCGGGCGACAGCACGATGGACGGATTAAAATAGGCTGCTGCCTCGATGGAATATTCCATGGTGAAGTACGAGCCTATCAATAGTCTTTCCTCGTCGGAAAGCGACTGCTTGCTAATCTTCAGCTCCTTGAGTATTGGATCGACAGCCGTAAAATTCCTTTCAAATATGTTGATGATACTGCGGTGTCTTCTGGCATAATTTCGAAGAATCTGATTAAGTGTGCTTTCCTTATCAGTCTCTGACATGCTCAACACCCGATTGATGATCTTTTTCGAGCGTTCTGGCGATAAGACGAATCTTCGCGCCAGCACTCTATCCAGTTTAGGTTTAAAGAATATGTTTTTTCGAGTTATTGTAATTCCCATGTTATTTTACTTAGTAGGTTTTGTTATAACATCGAAATCCATAAAAGTGTTCATTGTCAGAATGATTTAATATTTAAGCGAGGAGAGCGAACATTTAGCCATTTGGCTTGTTCATTAGGTGCACTGGCTGTAGAAGTATTAATTCAAAGACTTACATGAAAAGAACATTAATAATAGCAACTTACCTTCCGAGGCAATGTGGAATTGCTACATTTAGTCATGATTTGTACAAATCATTAGTTGAGAACGGGAAAGAGGCGGAAATTATGGCTATTTCCAATGGCTCGGAACAAAACTTTCCGAAGCAGGTGGTCTATTCTGTACAGCAGCATGAAAAGGAAGAGTATGTGTCTGCGGGCAAATGGATCAATCAAAGCGACTACGATTGCTGTATTTTACAGCATGAATTTGGAATTTTTGGAGGATCTGCCGGCGATTACATTCTCCCTTTATTGGAGCAGCTTACTATTCCTATTATCAGTAATCTACATACGGTGTTGGATTCTCCATCAGTCGATGAAAAGCGCGTGATCATGCGATTAGCGGAGTTGAGCAGCAAGATTACGGTGATGACCGATCGCGCTATCCGTGTTTTAACGAACGTCTATCAAATCCCTCGTTCTAAGATCAAGTTGATTCCTCACGGTGTGCCGGATTTTCAAATAACCGCAGAAGAGGCGAAAGAATATTTAGGTTTGGAAGGAAAGACCGTGATGTTATCTTTTGGTCTGTTGGGGAGAAGTAAAGGCTATGAGGTAGCGATTGAAGCCGTTTCGAAGATTAAAGATGATAACTTCTTGTATATCATCCTGGGGGCGACGCATCCAAACGTCTTGCGACATGAAGGCGAAAGCTATAAAAACGAATTGATACGACAGGCGGCCAGCCTTGGTCTGAGCGGTAAAGTTATGTTCGTTAATAAGTATGCGAGCGATGCGCTTTTGCAGATTTATTTAAAAGCATGTGATATTTATGTCACGCCTTATCCGAATGTAAACCAGATGAGCAGTGGCACGCTTACCTTTGCCTTAGGCGCGGGTGCGGCAGTCCTATCCACACCGTATTGGTATGCAAAAGATCTGTTAGCCGATGACCGCGGCTGTTTATTTGATTTCAATGATTCTGAAGGGCTTGCAGAGTGTCTAAATCGCTTATTAAGCAACCCATTATTAATGAATTCTTATAGAAATCGTGCATTAGCCTATGGCACGAAAATGTCTTGGCCAAATGTGGGTAAACAGCAGATTGAGTTGATTCGTAGCTTAGTGCCTAGGGAAAGCAGCGGAGTGGTGAAAGCATTAACGGTTAAGAATGAATTTACTCAGCTGCTCCCGCTAAAACAGCAATCGCAACGTAGAACAGCAAATAACTAGAAAGGTATTATAGATATTGAATAAAGAAGAGATAAATAAGGAAGTTGAGCGCTTTTTCGAGGCGGTACCTCGTTTAGATTTACGATATATCGAGAAGATAAGTAGCCCCACAGGAATCTATCAGCATGCTTTATATAATATTCCTGACTATAGACATGGATATTGCCTGGACGATAATTGCCGGGCAATGCTTTTATTCATACTAGCGGATCAGTATGGTCATCCAACTTTGGAACATCCACTTTTTCGAGCTTACCTCTCGTTTATCGCATACTGCCAACAGGACGACGGGAGGTTTCGTAATTTTATGTCTTATGATCTTCGATTTCTCGAAGATGTAGGCTCCGATGATAGTATAGGTCGCTGTATTTGGTCTTTAGGTGTGCTATTGGCCAACGAACGGTTTTCGGCCTATCATCCATTAGCGTTCGATCTTTTTAGTCGTTCCATACCCCACTTCTCAGGCTTTCGATCCGTTAGAGCGGTCGCTTATCTGATTTTGGGATTAGTAGACGCGCTAGCCTACAAGCCCTATGACGGACAGTATTTAGAGAAATTACAGGATTTATCGACTTTTTTGGTAAATGAGTATCAGGCATGTGCGGCCGACAACTGGCATTGGTATGAAGAGATAATTTCCTATGATAATGCGGTTGTTCCTTTGAGTTTGATTCGCGCCTCCCGGTTGCTTGGAAAAAAGGATTGGGAAGAAATCGGTCTAGAAAGTTTCAATTTTTTGGATAAAATATTATTTCGAAAGAATCATCTTTCGATTGTTGGTAATGAGGGTTGGTATAGAAGAGGCGAGAAGCCAAGTATATTTGGTCAGCAGCCTATTGAGGTTCCCTCGATTATGTTATTGTATCAGGAGGTCTATACTTTGGATGGCAAAGAAGTCTGGTTGGATAAGGCAAAAATGGCGTTTTTATGGTATTTAGGAAAGAATGATATGGGACGGAGTTTATATAACCCGGTGGAAGGTTCTTGTTATGACGGGTTGGAATCTTACGGGGTAAATCAGAACCAAGGTGCCGAAAGTAACTTGGCGTTTTGGTTGGCCTATTTGTTGGTTAGGCGGTAAGTTGGATAAAAAACTAACTTGGTCTATACTTCATAAGTTCATTTCTCTTCACTGAGTCAATCGACTTGAACCGTTGCTTGGAATTCTTACATCTGGAAACATACTCATTCGATACAATCGATAGCGTGGCTTTCCTTCGATAGCGCTTATATCCAAACGACAGCGGGTGTACTATTTCATGTTAGCAGGAAGGTGAAGAAGCTATGGCGTTTCGGTTTCAAACTCTTCTAAACTTTAAATGGATACAAATCTCGTCCCATGCATTGAGGTCGCTATTCATCTGGAAGAATATTCTTTTGTACACTGGAAATGCTTCATAAGTCCTCTGTTTACGATTCTTCTCTCAAAAGCTTTCCTATACAGTCCCGATTCTCAACATAACTTGTCTAAGAAAATGTTTGAATGAATTTTATACGACAATGCCCATACGCCGCAAAAATATCATACGCTATTCTTCCAAATCAATGCAGCAACCGATGCGAACCAAAGTTTAGCTTATGAAGAAATCTACCGAGGTAAACTTCAAGTCCAATTAATTTTATCCGCGCGAAGCCAGTAAGAGCAAGTCATGTAAAAAATTATGTAACCTACTAACAAAGCTAGTATATGTTAGACCAATATTTTAAAAGCCAATCTTCCCATGAAACACTTTTGCTTAGGCAAGCTTTCTACAACTTTAAATCATTTCGGTTTGATAAAGATATGCTTGACGCTTTCGTTATTGGTATCACGCTCATCGATAGCAAACTTGTTCGTGTCTTTTATCAACGGCAATAGTTTTTGGAAGCCATAATTTCGGGGGTCGAAATCAGGTTTCTTCTTGAGGATATAATTTCCTAGATGCGCTAAGAAAGTCCATCCCGTCTCATCCGCCAAATCATTCACACTTTCCGTTAATATTCTAATGGTTTCTTTGTCCACCTTGCTAATCGGTTCTTCCTTATTCGCTCGTCGCGCCGTTGTAGCCCTTGCTGAAGGTTTCTCTACCTTTTCCGCAGGCGCCTTCAAAATTTCTAAATAGATAAATTTGTCGCAGGCCGAAATAAAAGGTTGTGGCGTCTTTTTCTCACCAAAGCCGATCACACGCATGCCAGCCTCTCGTAGTCGGGTCGCTAAACGCGTAAAATCGCTGTCACTAGAAACAATGCAGAAACCAGTAACCTTTTCCGAATACAAGATATCCATCGCGTCAATGATCATCGCGCTATCGGTAGAATTCTTGCCTGTCGTGTAACTGTATTGCTGAACTGGGGTAATCGCATTTTCCAATAACACCCCTTTCCACCCGGAAACTCTGGAGGTCGTCCAATCCGCATAGATTCTTTTGATGGTGGGAGTCCCATTTTTCGCGATTTCTTCCAGCATCTCTTTCACGTTGGAATAAGGAACATTATCCGCGTCGATCAATACCGCTAATTTATCTTCTTTCATCGAATACCTCTTTAGTTTATCGGATGGCTAAGAGCATAAGCAATTTACAAATAAAAGCAGGCTTGAGAAAGACATTCTCAAATAATAAAAAAGTCTAAATAATTAAGGCGAAGCGTACCGGCCCCTCTTTGCTCTAATCCTCGTTCAAAGAGCGGATTCCATCCCTCTTTACTTTCGCAAGAGCTTACTTCATTGCTTTAACTTGCTCGACAGTATGCCCATGCCAATTAACAACCTCTCCAACGACTCTAAAGGAATCTTTCGAACGGTAAGATTTTGTTGGATTCCCTGGAATTTTTTTGTCTGTTAGATCCGGATTGTCTTCAATTGCCCCGGTGGGCTCGACTACGTAAATTCTTTCCTTTCCCATTCCACAAGCAAGTTCTGCGCCCCAAATGGCAGCATCCAAGGTGGCGGCAAGAAAGATATAAATGGCATCTCAGCCCTCTCCGAAATTAGAGCTGAAGCCAGCCTCTATCAAATCCCCTACTTTTAGGTTCGCTTTCGTTCCGTGGCGGGGAGTATACAGTGTGTGTTGAAACCCTGGCCTTTTTACCGATGTTTCACCTCCCGCTTTGTTTTCTTTGTTGGAATTGTTACAGGAACTCATTAGAAGCACACCCATAATTAGGGCGATAGTGACTGTTCTTTTCATATGTATATTACTTACTTTTTTAATTGTCACCCCCCAGCTGGCGGATTCATGCGGGTTTGTGTCTTGCATAACATTCATATTCCGTATACGTTTTATGCGTTTCAAAATGATTGATCTATGGTCTCTTCGTTTATCCAGGCATGGCATGGTTTTTAGATGAATTTCATTTCCGTTGCCCTGTGTATCAGGGATACGGAATTGGTCACGCAAAACTTTTGCAGTAGATTCCGCCGGTGACTTTCGACTGTCAGCGGACTGATAAACATGAGTTCGCCAATCTTTGGTGTGGTACATCCTTTTGCCATCAAAGCTAGTACTTCCCGTTCCCTTTCCGTGATTTTAGGTACGGTATCCTGTTTATCTGACAATATATCGTTCATCTCCTTGCTGAATACCTGCTCACCATCATATACGGCCTGTATAGCTTCTATCAGTTCTTCTGCAGATACATTCTTAAGGAGGTAGCCGGCCGCGCCAGCCTGCATCATACGCGAAGCAATACTTCCTTCGTTTAGATTGCTAATGGCGATTATCCGTGTCTCGGGGTAGGACTTTCGTATAATTTCAGTCGCGTCGATTCCATTCATATCGGGCATATTGATATCCATCAGCACGACATCTATGTGGTCGGTCATTAAAAAGTTCAAAGCATCTGCAGCGCAGGTAAACGTTTTTCTGAGTAAGATATTGGCATTCCTATTTAGAATAAACTCAAACCCATTTAATACCAACGGATGGTCGTCAATAATAATGACGGAGATAACATTATCCATATATATCGAGTTGAATATGAAACGATGCTCCCCGACCTAATGTTGCATCGATATCAAACTGTCCATTTAATAATTCTACGCGGTTGCGGATATTAGAAAGTCCTATACCTTCTTTTTCAAATAGATCATTCCTGGCATCAAATCCGCGGCCATTGTCCTCCACCGAAATGAAAAACTTCCCATCTTCTTCACTACATTGCACCCAAACCTGCGAAGCTCCGCTGTGTTTTACAGCATTGGTTAATAGCTCCTGCACGATACGGTACACCGCGATTTGAAAAGCTTGCGGATAATTGTCATTCATGTTTGTCGTCTGGAAATCTATCTTTAATTCCGCATTGCTCATGGCATTGCATAGGTCCTTCAAAGCCGCTTGCAGCCCCATGTACAATAAAGACTCGGGCATCATATTACGGGCCACCCGGCGCAGTTCACTGACCGAATGGTCTAATTGATTGATAATGGTGTATAATTCCATATGGGATTCCTTATTAATGTCTTGTTTATCAACATTGGTGGCAACTGCGGATAGTTTCAATTTAACATTTGCCAACATTCCACCTAAGCCATCGTGCAGATCTCTAGCTACTCGACTGCGTTCGTTTTCCTGTCCTTGCAGCATCGCATGATACAAATTCAGTTTTTCTTGCTGCCGGTGGTTTTTAAGCTCCTCCTGTAAAAGCATTTCTTTGTGTGTGGCTAATCTTTTTTTGTTTTTCAAGGCATTATACCAACTATAACCAACTGCGGCCAATATAATACTGGTTAACAACAGAACACCGACCAACAGGCGCGTGTTTTGTAGGGAAAGCTGCTGTTTTTGATTTTCCGTTTTTATCTGAAGAATAGTTTTTTCTTTTTCCGAGGTCTGATATTTTTTTTCCAATTCCTGTATATGGGCTTGACTTTGATCAGAAAAAAGGGTGTCAGATACGCTTTTATGTGCTTCATACCATTTCACAGCCTCTTGATATTGATTTAATCTAGTCGCGATACTAGCGAGATTGTAATATACCATCTGCTTGTTTCGCAAAGAAGATTGCTGCTGTACATAAGGCAATACTTCCAACAACTTTTCCCTTGCAGCGGCATATCGGTTGTTCATCTGATAGGCGGTAAATTGATCAAAAAGTAGGGTTGCGACCATATCCTCGTTGCTCTGTGTCTTTGCTGCGGAGAGGCCGTTTTCAAAATGTGCATCTGCTTTTTCATGATTTTTGACTGCCGCCCAGTGACTTCCCGAGACAGCATGGTATATAGGAATGTAGGATGAATTCGGGACCTGAACAGCCAATACACCCGCGCTGTCTATAAATTCACCCGACTTACGATAATTTTTGTGCAGCAAAGCATTGCGTGCTGCATTGATAAATAGTGTGAAACGCCCCTCCAAGGCCTCTTTCTTGCCTTTAAGTAATTGCAGCGCTTTGTTATAATAGTCATCTGCATTTTTATAATCGCCTAAATTCATTAAATTCATGGCGACATTCTGATAATTATTCCCTAATAAGGATGAGTCTCCGATACTTTTGGCTAAGGGAATGACTTTTTCTATTAGAATTTCCACATACTCGTGTGCTTTTCCTTCGCGTTGCAATAAAGCACCATAGCTGCCCCATAACCGTGCGCGGAAACGTGACGCCTCGAGACGTTTTTCTGCACCTACATCTTTCAATCTTCCTTCTGCCTCCATGTATTTTTGTTTGGCTTTGGCAGGATCGGTCTCAAAATAGACTGAGGCACGGTAAAAGCTATTCAATCCCCGATAATACGGGGAATTACCTCTTCCCCCTAAAACATTCTCAGCTTCGCGTATATACGAAAACGCCTTCGCTGTATCGTAGTCTGACCAAAAAAAACTTAGATCGAATAAAGCCTGTGCCTTTGGTCCGTGCTCTTGTATTTGCTGGATTTGTCGATACAAACTATCATTGTAGTGTTTTAGGTCGTCTTTCGACTGACTAAATCCCGCTGTTATTATAAACAAGCAATACAAAACAAGCAATCCGAGTCTCTCTGTCATTTGGAATATAATCAGTGATTGTTTTGAAATTACGGATAAATACGCAAACTAACAATCGGGCACCATACCCATAGTCATGCCGTTAGGCCCCCATATCGGAACCATGCGCATTTGACAGCCAGATCCGCTGTCGTCATTTTCCGTGATCTCGCGACTGGTATCAAAATTAAGTTCCAATCTTGTTCCCTCGGGAAAGCTCTCGGTCTCCTGTTTGAATATGGCGACCATTTTCATTTGACCCTTATCTCGTCTCAAATTTCCGTCGAAGGACATATCCTGCGCTTCCGAGATAAACTTTCCATTTATAGTCTGATCCATAATTCTAAAAAATATATCGGAATTTTCTTTCTCCATATAAAAAGACTCCCGATCGAACCGTCCACGTATCTTGATATTGATCTCGCCGAGATCGTCGATGTCCGCCAGAAAAACAATGGATACAGAATCTTTTACGTCCTCGATAAGAGCGATAGTTCCATCTCCAGAAAGACCTAATATGCTACCTTCCAGCGACATATGTCCTTGGACTGTTCCTTTGTAAGGTATGCCGCCGTAGAGGCTGTTAAAATCTTCGTTTTTCCGAGCTGGATCATCATCTTTGGCACATCCCAAAAGAAGAATAGACACCATGTACAACATTATTCTCTTCATCACTATTTAATTTAAATTACCTCCATACCATCTGTCCGCTACCGGATTCGATTTTTTCTTTCCCTTTCCAGATGACAGGAATCACACCCGGTGAATTGTCTTCTGCATCGGGATTTGTAGTGTACTGCCTGCCGTCATTGGGGATGATGCTCAGTTGCCATAATCGTCCAAAGCCTTCGCCACTATATCGATAGTAACTACCAAGGAGCAGATATTTTCCATCTGGGGAGAATACGGGCTCAGATTCCGTAAAATTGCTGTTGGTCACCTGCTTGAGATTGGACCCATCGATACCCATGGTGTGGATATGGTTGGCGATCCGTAGTGCGAGCTGGGTACCATTCCGATCTACCGCCAGTTCACCCCAATCTTCATAATCCATTTCCTTGACCAAAGTCCCGGAAGTATATGGGGGAGCAACACGGATAATATAATCTCCATGGGTCATGAGGAAATGGTTGTCCGGAAGCCATAGGGCACTTACATTAAAATCGAGCCGTTCTCCATTGATATCCACAATCCGGGAAACAAACTCACCATTCCTTTTCAGAACTGTGATACCGTCTTCCTTTTCGTTCGAGGTGACCAGAATCAAGCTGTTATCCGGCGAGAGATGACCCTTGCAATAAGCGCTGAGCCCAGGCCCGTTATAGATAAATTCCTCAACGACGGCCCCTGTATTGATATCGCTGATCGTGAATCGGACATCATATTGTCCCAAAGTGCTGGCGTTAACAACCGTCAGCTTCGTCTTTCCATCCCGTGAAATATCAAAGTTGTTGAGTTTGCTGTCGTCGGGAATAAACGATCCGCCCGTCCCGTCCGGCAAACTTATTTTGAGTATACCTTCGGTAGCCCAATCGTAATAAATGGTACCTTTCAATTCCGTGGGATATAGGCCCTCTGCTCGGTTGTCACCGGCGTTGTTTTCCTCTTTGGAACATCCGAGGAAAAAACAACAAATCGTGATCAATATAGATGCAGCTAAGTGTTTCATTCTTTCATCTTTAAAATATTTACTCTCAAAGTTACGGTAGGGTACGAATGCATGCAATCCACGAAAACTAGGATTTTTGACCAAGATATATGACAATGGCTGCAGATAAAAATAGCACCCGGAAAATTCACAGTTTCTCAGCTGAGAAATTAGTAATTACTGCGAACGTTCATTGAAGACTAGAAATGAGAAGACAGAATTACTGGTTAAGCTATTTGAAAAAGTAAAAGGTTAAACCGCCCCTATTTTTTACAATTGGACGCTTTAATGGTATTTTTATCTGTTACAAAAAATAGAGACCATGAAAAACCGTACTTATTTCCGCAGACGTCCGCGTTTTG
Source organism: Sphingobacterium sp. UBA6645 (assembly GCF_002455685.1). Classification (NCBI taxonomy): domain Bacteria; kingdom Pseudomonadati; phylum Bacteroidota; class Sphingobacteriia; order Sphingobacteriales; family Sphingobacteriaceae; genus Sphingobacterium; species Sphingobacterium sp. UBA6645. Next base: position 66,089 of record NZ_DKLH01000025.1, on the reverse strand, counting down.
GAAAAGCGAAAGTCAGTTTGATATAGGTATGCCTTTCTTTTGGTGGAAAGGACATTATGACCTGCATTTCCTAAAAAGGCTCTAGGAGCGGACACAGGACGAATTTTGCGCATACTATGAGCATCACCTGCAATTCTTTCTGAAGGAGAACGAAGAAGCGACCGAAATCGAGTATTTCAGGCACGTGAACGATATCGTCAGCGATGAACTGGGTAAGCTCATGGCGGACGATAAACGGGAATCCAAATCCAAGCACAAAAGCATCGTACAGCAGAAAAAGATGCTAAGGACATTCCTTGAGCATCTCACTTCGATAGACCAATGGAACGTCAGCAGGACAAAAGACGAGATTTTAGCGGAAAAGGAAAGTGAGATTAAGGAGTTAAAGGAAATCGTGGTGCAACTTATCAAAGAAGCCCGAAAACTTGAAACGGATGGTTTATTGATATCCCCAAAGGCTACGTTTTAACGGTAGTTGACCTTTTTTCCTAAGTTTTTGAACCAAATAAAAAAGTCTGAAAAACTTAAATGAGCTACATTTGTTAAAAAAAATATTTAATTTAAAAAAATAAAAAGATATGAAAAAATTAGGATTATTAGTTCGACTAGAAGCAAAAGCTGGAAAAGAAAAAAACGTGGAAGAGTTTATTACAAATGCGTTGCCACTTGCTAATGAAGAAGCCGGGACTATTACTTGGTATGCGTTCCGTATTGACTCTTCTACATTTGGCATTTATGACACATTTTCAGATGAAGAAGGCAGACAAGCACATCTTGGTGGTAAGATAGCAAAGGCGCTTATGGAAAATGCACCTGAATTGTTAGCTAATCCGCCATCTATTGAGAAATTGGACGTTTTAGCCGCTAAATAAACATACCAAAATTATTCTAAAATGGAAGTCTGTCAAAGTTCTGTAAATGAATTTGGACAGGCTTCCTTTGTTTACAAAACAACTTAATGGTCTATCTGCTGTGCTTGGCCTCAATGTGCCAGATGGGTGATTGTGCGCTACAGCAATCCTCGTTCTCTAATTTCAAGTTCATCTAGATCCCATTCTACGGAATGTTCTATCCATTAGTTGGGAATCGCTCTTTGATAATAGAGTCGAACTTAATAGTACAGTTAAAATTCCTTAGTAATGAAAAAGAATTGAACGTGAAATTGGTGGATTGTACCCCTCCCCCAATGTTGTACTTAAGGTAATCCAATTTATACCCGATTTCATTTTTTGGAAGCTTAAAAAAAGATGGATTAAGTTATTCTCGTTATAAAACCAAATATAGTTTCTATTTTTTGCCCAAATGAGATTATCACCGAAACATTTCCTATGCATGGTTGGTGAGGACACCAACCATGACTTGCGTTTTGCCAACACCCTTGTTCTCTCTATCTATCAACCTTGGTATTCTGAAACTCTCAGCTCTGGTATTCTGCTGAATAACAGGGAGCTATCAACAAAACAATCCCCTTTCCTTATGTGTTCTTTATTTAATGGATAACAAACAAAAATCACACAGATGGAAAATCTGGGTAGGCATCCTTGCCGCCTTGGTTTTATTGATATTAGGGGGGCTATATTTTGTTTCTTATAAATTGGAAGCCATGTTGGACAAGAAGCTGAAGGAAGGAATCACCAAATCCTCCGAAGGACTTTACAGCATTGAGTACAGTGATCTGGACTTAGATATCGTGGGTGGTAACCTTACACTAAAAGACATTCTTCTCAAAAATGACAGTACCGCATATATAAAGTTGGATAGCGCCAAAAAAGCACCCAATACTAGGTTTGAAGCTAGGGCGGATCGTTTGGCGATTAGTGGTGCCAGTGTATGGGGGATATTGGTCAATAAGAAGATCGATATCGGAACCTTTACTTTGGATTCCTTGAAAGCGAAGGTTCTACTCCGGGATAGGCCATATAATGAAAAGGAAGAGAAAGACTCTTATGCTATGATCAAAGATCGTTTTAGGTCTTTGGGAGTAGATAAGTTTCGAGCGAATGGCATTGCTTTGGAACTTGCAGACCTAAACAAGGAAGGTACTAAACCAAAAAAGGTGAAGGGGGTTGACATAGCCGTTGACAATTTTCTGATTGATGAACATTCGGGCACTGACAGTACGAGGTTTCTGTATTCCAAGGATATTTCATTGCACATTCCGGGGTTCAAGACCAATTTGGAGGGAGCGCCCTATACCTTTAGCTTCAAAGACCTAAAGTTCAGCTCAAAAAATCGGGATGCACAGATTTCCAAGTTGAGCTTGCAGCCTACATTGAGCTTGGAGGCTTTTGCAAAACAGGACAAACTTAACAAACCAAGGATAGAACTGGACCTGGATTCAACATGGATTACAGGTATAAATATACAGAAACTATTGGCAGACAAATTATTTGAGGCCGATAGTGCTCATGTTGTCGGTGGAGTTTTTGATCTTTCCAAGGACAAACGCTATCAATTGGAGAACGTGTCCAAGGTAGGCCAATCGCCAGCCCAACAGTTCATGAAAGTAGGCTTGCAATTTTCTGTAAAGGCAGTAAAAGTAAGTGGCATAGACCTCGGTTATGCACAGATCAGCGATAAGTACTTTAGGGAAGGAAAAATAGAGTTCAAAAACATCTGGGGAACATTGAAGAATGTCAGCAACGATACAACTGTTTTGCGCAGAAACAAGATTATGACGGCAGACTTGGTGGGCAATATTTATGGGGAAGGTCGTTTGAGTGCGTTTTTCACCTTTGACATGCTCAGCAAGGCTGGCAATCACTCTTATAAGGGGGGCTTGACGGCTATGAAAGTAGGTGCTTACAACCGGATTTTGGAACCGCTATTGAATATTAGATTGGCTGATGGAAATATTGAAAAGATTACTTTTGATATGCATGGCAACGATGTGAAGAACTGGGGGAAGTTCACGTTTGACTACAACCATCTTAAGGTTGATGTATTGAAGCATCCTGAAAAGGGACCCGGCAAAAAAGGCATTCTTTCTTTTATAGCAAACAAATTCTTTATCAATGACAGCAATCCCGATGCAAATGGGAAGTATCATGTTGCTCAGGTTGATTACGAACGAAACCCAAATCACCCTTTTTTCAAGGTGGTATGGCAGAGTTTGTTGCAAGGGATTATTGAATGTACAGGGACGGACCCTAAATATTTGCCTTTGTAATTGTTTGGGCCTCAGGCTCTGTCTTCGGCTCCACTAGGGGACCGAGCCGAAAGGCTGACATAAAATGTAACTTCAAAAAGCCGTTCCAATGCTCGTTAACTCTTTTTGTTCGTCTCGCATTTTTACCTGCAATGCTATGCATACCTGTCTTGGTGCTAATCATAGACTTACACTTTTCTATGTCGCAGTATTAAAGCTAACAGTCATCCTTTGATTGTTTTAGGTATCCGAATTCGTAAGTAATTGATGGTTTTTTTTACTAAGGCGCCTAAGTTGTAGTTTTTTATTTACAGTTTTACGATTTATTCTATGGTTTCCACTTCTTTATGATTTATAATAAATTCATAGCTCGCCAACAGCACCTTCAATCTTTCAGACACACGTCCTTTCCCATTTTCCCAGGCAAGGATTGTAGAAGGGTCAACACCTACCAACTTAGCTAATCGGTTTTGACTAAGCCCGTTCAAATATCTATAAGCTTTTATCCTCCCCATGAGAGTAGATGTATCAAGTTCAAATGGGAAGTATTCCAAGAACCCGAAAATGAGTGGATAGTATTGAATCTGAGGTTCACTTCTGTTGTTCTCCCAATATGTAACGCAGTCGTGGCTTACATTGAATATTGCCGCTACGTCCTTTTGAAACAGTTTTAGCTCCAATCTTCTCTTACTGATATGTTCTCCAAGAGCGGTAGGATTTAATGGCATCGACGCCAGCAGAGGTTTATTGATTTGTTGTTCAAAAAGCAAACAGGGCAACGCATGAATGAGGATCAGAATATTTTGCAAAAGATTATTAAACCGAACTCACGTTATTTAACTAAAATCAACATACGCTTTATTAAATCCCTAAACATTTCTTTAATTATTCGCGTTAAAATGTGTTTTCACTGTTATTTATAATAAAAAAATCATCGCCCAATTGATTATAGAACGATGATTAATAAAATGAGAATTACTTTCTTTTCTTAGATTGAATAGTTATCGTTTATTTAATTGCGGTTCTAGAGATAGCGTTCCAGTTTTTTCCAGACCTCAAAACTAAATATCCAACAACACCCGCGAGCAGCGAAGTGAGCAGAATTGCTAATTTTGCTTCCGCGATATGAATGACAGATTCAAAGGATAGTAAAGCGATAAAAATAGACATGGTAAAGCCTATACCAGCTAATAACCCAACTCCAAGAATATGTCTCCAAGTTGAATTTTCGGGTAATGTAGACAGCTTTAATTTTTGACATAGAAAAGCGGTGAGTAAAATCCCGATAGGTTTACCTAATAATAAGCCTAGGGATATTCCCAATCCCAAAGATGAAGTTAAGCCCTGTACCATAGAACTTTCTAAGGTAATATTTGTATTTGCGAAGGCAAAGATAGGGATGATTAAAAGGTTAACCGGTTTTACCAATGCATGCTCCAGTCGTTCTAACGGTGATTCTATGTCCGTGTCGTTGGTAGGGATGGTCAAGGCTACTAATACACCTGCTATAGTTGCATGAATACCCGAGTGATGAACAAAATACCATACAAAAACCCCAGGAATTAAATAAAGGTAAGGATTTTGTACGTTTAGTCTGTTCATAGCGATTAATACGGCTAATGCTATTGCGGCATAACCAAGGTACGTTGTCTCGATACCCGACGAATAGAAAAACGCAATGACTAAAATCGCGATAAGGTCGTCAACAATGGCTAAAGCAGCTAAGAATATTTTCAGACTAGCTGGCACCTTGTTGCCGAGCAAACTGATTACGGCTAGAGCGAATGCGATATCTGTCGCCATTGGAATTCCCCATCCCGACGTGGTATCAGATCCGGCGTTCAAGCTTAAATAGACTAATGCTGGAACAACAGCTCCCCCCAATGCGCACAATATGGGTAGAGAGGCTTTCTTAGGTGAAGATAGTTCTCCTTCGACAATTTCTCGTTTGATTTCCAGCCCTACCATTAGGAAGAAGATGGCCATCAATCCATCGTTTATCCATAAGAGGATGGAATATTTCAAGTGAATCGACTCATTTTCAAATCCCAATTGTCGATCAAGTAGTTGTTGCAAAGGTTGAGCAAAACTGCTGTTGGCTACAATCATAGAAATAATGACCGCGAAAAATAGCAAGGTACCTCCTGCATTACTAGAACGGAGGAAATTTTTAAATACGTTGAGGTTAATCAATTGAGGCATAATTTATTTTTTAGGTTCCCAAATAGGAACATTCGGTATATTATAAGTTTTGTTATAAAATCGAGGATTTTGACCTACGCTTTTTTGCATAGCATAATCTTGTTCTAAAAGAACCACTTTTTTATGGAGTAATAGAATTGCAAGCATGTTGAGCCAGGCCATCAACCCAACACCGATGTCGCCCAATTGCCATGCTGTAGATGCTGTCGTTATACAGCCTTGGAAAATTGAAACTAATAGCAAGAAGCGTAATCCCCAAATATATAGGCTGTTCTTTTGTTCCTGGAATAGAAAGTTAACATTTGTTTCGGCGATATAATAATACGCCATAATGGTAGTAAATGCAAAAAATGCTAAGGCAATCGCTACAAAAGAACTCCCTAATAGCGGAAAGTGGAGAGAAACGGCCATTTGGGTAAATGTGGGGCCCATTTCAATACCTTTCAAATTTTCAATGATAAAATTACCATCTGCACCCTGAACGTTGTATTGCCCCGTAAATAATATCATCAAGGCCGTGGCCGTACATACGAACAGTGTGTCGACATAAACCGAAAATCCTTGAACAAGCCCCTGTTTGAAGGGATGATCTACTTCAGCCGCCGCAGCAGCGTGAGGTGCGGTGCCTTGCCCAGCTTCGTTACTGTAAATTCCTCTCTTTACACCCCAAGAAATGGCGGCGCCAACGATACCGCCAAAGGTAGCGTCCAAACTGAAGGCAGATCGGAAAATCAGAGAAAATACGGATGGAATTTCTTGATAGTTGATGCCAATGATCACGAGTGCCATTAAAATATAAATACCTGCCATAAAAGGAACGACCAATTCAGAAACCTTCCCAATGCGTTTTACCCCTCCAACTATAATGAGTCCCATGAGAATAATTAATATCCCAGCGGTTACAAATCCTGAAGTGCCAAATGCAGTATCCATGGCTACAGCGATGCTGTTTGATTGGACGCTAGGTAATAGGAAGCCTGTGCTTACGATGGTTACAACTGCAAAAATTTTAGCAAAAGTTTTGTTTTTCAAGCCATAGTGAATATAATAAGCTGGACCGCCTCGATATTCGCCATTAATTTCTTGTTTATATAGCTGACCTAATGTGGCCTCGACAATGGCTGAGGCACTCCCAACAAAGGCTATGACCCACATCCAAAATATTGCTCCTGGGCCACCCATCCCTATGGCTGTTGCTACTCCGGCAATGTTTCCTGTTCCTACCCGGCCAGATATTGCCAAGGAAAAAGCTTGAAAAGATGAAATGCCTTTTGACGATGCTTTACCCGAGAATAATAGACGAATCATTTCATTGAGGTAGCGCAATTGAGGCAATCGGAAACGAATTGTAAAATAGGTTCCTGTCAAAAGACAGAGGTAAACCAATAAATCCGACCAAACCAACTTATAGATATTATCAACGATTTTTTGCAGTATTTCCATAGACGATGGGTGCAAAATATAAAAAGATGACCGATTAAGTTAGAATTGTTGTATAGATTATATTTATAAAGTTTAATCCCTGTAATAATATTTTGTAATTAACGTTTCAGAAATTCCTTAATGTTTCGGTTATCGCCATAAATCACAATGATTTCACCTTGTTGCAATACAGTGTCTGGTTTTGGTATTCCATGTAAGACCGTAGTCACGATCTTACTTTTTCCAATCAATGAATCGCGCTCTGTTTTCTTGAGTATGGTAAGTACCAAAATTTCATAATGTTCCCGGAACCCAATTTCTTGGATTGAACGGCCAACATACTTTTCAGGAACGACAGCTTCCACAATGCTATAATTCGAATTTAGCTCAAAAGAATCTATCAACCCGCTGAGACATAATTTTTTTGACCAACGCTCTGCAGTTTCTTCTTCGGGATGTACGATCTCTGAAACTCCTATCGCGTTCAGAACCTTTTCATGCAGATTGTTCACCGCACGGCTGATGAGGCGTTTGACCTGTGCTTCTTTACAAAGCGCGGTGACCATGATGTTGGCTCCCTCGTTTTCTCCTATTGCCACAACGACAATATCGGTATTCTTAAGAGGGAGGGAGGTAAAAGCAACGGGATCGGACGCGTCGATTGCTATGGTATGTGTGATGTGTTCCTTCAACGCGGTAATGCGCTCAAGTTTGATGTCTACACCAATGACTTCGTTTCCCTGAGCCGTGAGTTTTATAGCCAGTGATGCCCCAAAATTTCCCAATCCTATAATGATGAATTTCATATCTTTAATTTATGGTAAGTTCTTCTTTCGCGTACCGGTAATTGGTGAATTTTACTTTCTTGAAGATTGCGATCATAATAGAAAGCATGGTAACCCGTCCAATAAACATTAAAGCAACTAATATAACTTTGCTCGCCGTGGAAAGCTTAAAGGTAATCCCTAGTGTGAGGCCTACCGTGCTATAAGCCGAGAAACATTCAAAGGCAATCTGCATCAGCGTGAACTCTTTTTCAAATGCGCTGATGAGCAAAATGCACATACCAATAATAAATAAGGAGAGAGTCATCGTGGCAAATGCTCTTTTTAGGGTTATATCTGCAATTTCCCTTCTATATATTTCCAACCGCTCTTTTCCGCGTGCCAAGCTGAGGATATTCAATACTGCAACAGCAAATGTACTGGTCTTTATACCGCCGCCCGTTGAATTAGGAGATGCTCCGATCCACATCAAAAAGATGATAAAGAGAATGCTGGGAACTTGCAGCTGCGCAAAGTCAATGCTGTTATATCCTGCCGTTCGTGGTGTACTGGCCGTAAACAATGCAGTTACCCAACGTCCAAATGTTCCGTGTTCGCTGAAAGCCGCTTCACCTTCCAGCAGCCAAAGAAGAATAGTGGCAAATACAGTGATGCCCAGGGTTGTTACCAGGTTGATCTTACTATTGATATTGATCACCCATGGTTTGTATGTATTTTGATTTTCGACATACCGTTTGATTATTCTGTTGGCCAAATGCTTGAGGTAACGCAGCAGGTTGATGACAATCGGGAAACCCAAGCCACCAATTACAAACAGCCCAATGATTATCAGTTGAAAAGGGTAGTTGAACAGGACGGACTTTTCTGCCAGTCCAAGCGGAAGGGTCGAAAATCCGGCGTTGCAAAAGGAAGAGATAGAGTGGAAAATACAAAAGAAAAGGTGTCGACCAACTCCCAAAACTTTGAATTCTGGTGTACAGATATAAAGTAAGAGTGCGCCAGCTGCCTCGATGGAGAAAGTGATGAGGATGATACGCTTTAACAACAGGAATACCTCTCCCAATTTTTCCGAGTTGGCCATGTCCCTACTGGCCAATTGGTTTTCATAGGATGACCCGCCCTTAAAGAAATAAGCAAAATAGGAGGCAAATGTCAATATTCCCAGTCCACCAAGCTGTATGAGGAACATTATGATGAGCTTACCCAAGGGAGTAAATGCAGATGCCGTATCGACCACGATCAGTCCTGTTACACATACTGCACTTGTGGCTGTAAAGAGTGCGTCGACCCAAGCGATAGGATGGGAGCTGGAAATTGGAAGGGACAACAAAAAAGTCCCCGCCATAATCAGAAAAATAAAACTGCCGGCAAAAAGTTGCGCGGGGTTGTAGAATCTCTTCAAATCTCTTCGGTTTATTCAAAGTTATAAAATCATGCTTAATTCCCTAAAATGAAATCAATATTCCCTAATATTTGCTTATTAGTTTATTTTTACCTAACTTTATTGCTCATTAATTATTTAACGGCAGAATCCAGACCTATATTCTGTTCTGCAAAAAATCCCCAAATATTGATTGAAGTAAGTGTTGTTGGTGGTGGAAGTTGGGCTACTGCTTTAGTAAAAATATTGACCGAAAATAAAATCCCAACCTATTGGTACCTTCGAAGAAAGGAGCAAGTTAAGCATATCATGGAGCATGGTAGTAATCCAAGTTATCTTCCGCAGGTTAAGCTAGATCTTTTATTTACTTTTCCATCTGATAACCTGCAGCAAGTGGTATCTCGAGCAAGAATTATCATTTTTGCTGTTCCAAGCGACGCCCTGCAACAAGTCTGTAATGGCATTGACCCTTCCCTTTTTAAAAATAAGATTGTTTTATCTGCGATGAAAGGAACAGTTGGCAAGAGCAATGAAATTCCTAGTAGTTTTCTAAGCAAAACGTTGAAAATACCAATGGATGAAATCGTTTCAATTGCAGGGCCTTGCCATTCGGAAGAAATTGCAGAAAGCAAACCAACTTACCTGAGTTTATCGTGCGTAAACCAAGATACAGTTGATAAATTAAGTATGTTGTTCAGAAGACCTTACATCCAAGTTCGAAGTAACAGCGACCCAATTGGGCTCAGTTATGCATCTATTTATAAAAATGTATTGGGTATAGCTAGCGGTATGGCCAAAGGTTTAGGTTATGGAGATAATTTCATGGCTGTACTCGTTAGCAATGCTCTGTTGGAAATGCAAAATATTCTTGATTCTACACTCGGTAAGCAAAGGGAAATATTAAATTCTACTTACACAGGTGATCTGTTGGTTACCGGATATTCGAACAACAGTCGAAACCGACGTTTTGGAGAATTAATAGCCCAAGGCCACTCGGCTGAAGCAGCAGTAAATAAATTAGGAATGGTGGCTGAAGGCTACCGGGCAGCACAGGGACTTTTTGGCTATGCGAACGAGCAAGGGTTGAATTTACCTATACTGGAATCTATATATGAAATCCTATACCGAAACCAATCAGTCGAATCTAAATTTAAGGAATTGGAGGAAACACTAATATGATGCTATTAGCTACAGACTTAGACGGAACTTTTCTAGGCGGGTCAATGGAAGATCGCTTAAAACTCTATCAGATTATTAAAGAAAATAAGGATATCCAATTGGTTTTTGTAACAGGGCGCGGATTGGAATCGGTTATCCCTTTGCTAAATGATCCGATGATCCCAACCCCAAATTTTATAATCGCCGACGTAGGGGCCACCATTTGTGATGGTACTACACTCACTTCTATTGATTCCATTCAACATGAAATCGAACGCAATTGGCCCTCTGTGTATGAACTTCAGGAGGATTTCAGAGGAATTCCTAGTTTAATATACCAACGAGTTCCTCAACAGCGGCGTTGTTCGTATTATTACGATACAAGTACCGATCTTGCTAAAGTTCAAAAAATTGCTGAGAAACGAGGTTGCGATGTAGTTACATCCGTGGATAAATATTTGGATATTCTTCCTAAAGGTGTAAATAAAGGAAGTACACTAAAAAAATTGGTGACTCTTTTGGGTATTCCTGCCAATAGGGTGTTGGTCGCTGGAGACACATTGAACGACCTATCTCTGTTTCATACAGAGTTTCAAGGTGTTGTCGTAGGAGAGTCGGAAATTGCACTTCTAGAAGCGACTGCTAATCTATTGAATGTATATCAGGCACGCCATGCTGGTGCTGGTGGAATTCTTGAATCCATGAAGAAAAATAAGGAATTTGCAGCCTATGTAAATGATGTCATTGAAGAACCAATTCTTCGGCAAAATTCAAATGATCGACAGCTGGTCATGGTTTACCACCGGCTTCCATATGAACGTATGATGGTCGATGGAAAAGTTAAGCAAGTTCCTCCCCAAAGCCCCAATGGCATAATCCCTTCTTTATTAGGACTCTTTGAAAATGGGAGACCCGGCATTTGGATTGGTGAGGAAGTAGATCTGGGGGATGGAAATAAGGATGTGAGGAATAAGGTTGATGTTGATAAATTCCCTAACCTAGATGTTTCACCTATCTCACTTTCCCAAAAGGATATTGATAAATTTTATAGGATATTCTCCAAGGAGGCATTTTGGCCAACAATATTTTCCTTTGTCGATAAGGCTAAATTTAACCATCTGGACTGGGAACATTATTTGAAAATCAACAGATTATTTGCTAAGCGAATAGCGCAGGAAGCTGAACCTGAAGCGTTGGTTTGGATTCACGAATATAACCTGTGGATGGTTCCATCGTATTTGAAAACGATGCGTCCAGATCTCAAAATTGGTTTCTTTCATCATACGGCATTTCCTGCGGCGGATATTTTTAACACGATACCATGGAGAAGGGAAATCATCGGAAGCTTGCTGATGTGTGATTTTATCAGTTTTCATATTCCGCGGTATGTCGAGAACTTTATTGATGTACTGCGTAGCCACACTCCGTTTAAGCGACTAAAAACGATCAATGTTTCCAAACAGTTTCTTACTTATAGTATGGCGCTTGGAGTCGAGGAGATGACCAAAATAATTTCGGTGGAAGGACGAACAATTCGATTGGGTGCACAACCGGTTGGTGTGAATTATGGACTGATTGAAGGTTTGTTAGCTAAAGAAGAAATCGCCAAGCGAATTGAAACTTACAAATTGGAGGTCGCAAATAAAGAAATGAAACGTATCGTGTCTATTGAGAGGATGGACTATGTGAAGGGGCCGCTAGAAAAGGTACTTGCTTTCGGACAATTTCTGAAGGAATATCCGGAATTTCAGGGAAAGGTCGAACTGATCAACGTCTGTACTCCGCCATCAAAGGGCATGCGTATTTATGATAAGATCAGGGATCAAGTTAATCAGGCTGTGGGAGAAATCAATGGTAAGTATGCTAGATTGGACTGGACGCCAATCCAATATTTCTTCCAAGCACTTCCATTTGAAGAGGTTCTTATTCAATATGCTTTGGCCGATGTCGCATGGATTACCCCGCTAAGAGACGGTCTGAACCTAGTCTCCAAAGAGTTTATTGCTACACAAGGGCTCTTGAGCCAGTCGGGTGTTTTGGTCCTCTCGGAATTTGCGGGAGCATCCGTCGAACTACCATATTGTGTCCCCACAAATCCATATGATCGCCGAAGCATGATTGAGTCCTTACATCAGGCTCTTACCATGCAGGAAGATGAAGCACATTTGCGAATTAAAAGGTCTCTTCAACAAATTAAGCACTATGACATTCATTACTGGGGGGAGGATTTTGTAAGAGAACTTGAGGAGAGTAACAACACTAACGAAGTATAAAATAAAAACACATGAAAGTAGAACAATTGGAAAATGTAGAAGGTAAAATCGAGAAATTTATAGATAGTGCTATTGCATATGCTCCCATTTTAATCAGTTCATTGGTGTCCGCAGCACTGGTACTGTTCCTAGGATTATGGCTGATTCGTATGGTTCGAAAGCTAGTGGATCGGATTTTCGTGAATAGAGATATTGAACCGAGCATTCGGACATTTCTTGGTAACTTGATTAACTGGATACTAAAAGTAATGCTCTTTATTGTGGTCGTAAGCCAATTGGGCGTGCAAACTTCGACATTTATTGCGGTGATTGGTGCGGCCGGCCTAGCAATTGGCATGTCTTTACAAGGATCATTGTCTAATTTTGCTGGCGGGGTATTGATCTTACTATTCAAACCTTTTAGAGTCGGTGATTATATCTCTTCTTCAACTGGTGTAGATGGAACGGTTAAGGTCATAGATATTTTTAACACCAAACTCGTGACGCCTCAAAATCAGTTGGTTGTCATCCCAAATGGGGAGCTCTCGAATAGTAATATTACCAACTATACTGAGCTCGGGACACGACGAACTTGGTTTGATATCGGCGTGTCGTATGAAGCTGATTTGCGAAAAGCGAAAACGATCTTATTGGACGTCATAAATAAAAACGAACATGCATTTTCGGACCCTGCACCCGGTGTAGTCGTAACGAACCTTGGAGATAGTGCTATCAATCTCTCTATTCGGGTTACTACCAATAATGAAAACTTCTGGACGATGCAGGAGCAGCTTATCATCAGCTGTAAAGAAGCTCTTGACAATGCAGGTATTGAGATACCCTTTCCGCAAGCAGATATCCATTTCAAGCAGAATTAACGGTATATAAATTACTTGTCGCTTAAATCCGATATTTTTTAAACTCCGTACAATTGGTAATTCATACTAATCTAAAAATTGAAAACATTTGAATTGCCTTTCAGGGCTGAACGAATAATTTAGAGCTAAAAAATTCTAAAGAATTTGCTGTATTTAATGAAGGTTGCAATACGATTTGTAGAGTCGTCCCAACAAGTATAAAGAGCCTTACCGACCGATGCTCGACATTTTACTTGAATATTTTCTCCAAGGAGTCTCGCTAACCAAAAAAACCTTACCTATTCAATTTTTTGAATCAATAGATTGACTAGGGTAGAGGATCACGATTTGAGTTGGATCTTATGGAAAACCAAATCCTCGATTTACTCCGATACCGTGATGGAGGTAATGGTAATTTTGCTTGAAGGTCGCCTTCCGCAAGACTATCCCATCACTTTATGATTGCTCATCTCCAAGTTCAACAATAGATGATCTGTGTCGATCTAACACTGAAGTGTTTGGAACCTGAACCATCATTTTGGATAGTTTGAAACCATTCCAGCATTTTCAGACAACTCAGCGAAGAGATTTTGGGGCTAGAACTGCAATTTCGAGCTGCAAGGCAAAACCCTTTTACGTTTCTTCGCTGTTTAAGAAATCTCGATTATTCTTCAAAATTATTTAGGAGACTTTTTTATTCTTATAATGTAATTGTGTTAAACCTGTTTCATAAGTTTTGGCATCAATGAGTTCAAGTACATTTTCCGGTCTTCCATCTTTGAAAAGTCTGATTCCCTCCCCTAACAATATAGGTATAACGGATATGATATATTCATCGATCAAGTTGCTCATCAATAGTTCATTAATAATTTCCGTCCCACCGTCGCAGTATATGCTTTTTCCTTCTCTGGATCTAATCTTGTTTACCAATTCAGGAATAGATCCAGAGTAAAAAGTTGTCCTTCCCAAGTCTTTTCGATTCGTTCTCGTAATAACATATATATCACGTTGACCATTGTCGTAATGTGAAGGTCCGATGGTCTTAACGACGTAGTCATAAGTTCTTCTACCAATAATAATCGTGTCAATAGAATTGGTAAATTCGGCATAACCATAGTCCTCACCATCTTTTTCAACAAGATTTAAAAATGTAAGGTCATCGTTAGGTTTCGCAATGTATCCGTCCAAACTCATCGCAATAAAAAGTGAAATTTTTCTCATATCTGATTATTCTGAATGTTTATGCAAATTTAATTCAGTCTACATATATCGTCCTTGTAAAAATGCGACATTCTATAATTGAGAGGGTAGAATACCGGTTATTCTTTTGATTTCACTAGTGAAGTGAGAATGGTCATAATAACCGCATTCAAAGGCGATATCCAGTAAGCTTCTTCTTTTATCAGATTTTCTAATGAGCTTTATTGCATTTTGAAACCTTACAATATTCAAATATTCCTTCGGAGAGAGTCCAATATGCTTTTTGAATTGTCTCTCCAATTGCCTTACCGAAATGTAATTTTTTGATGCCAATTCCTGTACACTCAACTGCTTATTTGTCAATGTAATAGAATGGATTATAGACTCCATTGGATTATACTTCGCCCTTTTTCTGTTCCATAGGAAACCATTGAGATACTCGTAGGTTTTATCTATCATTTTGTCGGGGTTAAAAGAACTGCCATCGTCCAATTCAAGGGTATCATTTGTTAGAAATTCCCGTGAATATTGATCATAAAAGTACGTGAAAGCTCCAGGTCTGAAACAGGCACCGATTAAATGTGTATCGCTGGTGATAAAGCTGTCCTTATAGTTGCACATAGCCCCTACAACGTAGGTTTTCCCAAATTCCAAAGATGATAAACCGTTATCTGTTAAACATGTATCCCCCAAATTTACAAATACACCGGCGCAACCATCTGGAAAAACCCGTTCCCATTGGCCCGATTTTTCATTTCCTCTTAATTCCCAATAGTACCGTATGAACTGTCTTAATTCACTTACTGGTTGAACTATCTTGTATTGCATAAGATCTACATGTACCCAACTGATTGTAAAATCTAGATCGATTTTGATCGATATTATACCAAAAATAGTGTTAATTTTTAAGCTGTTAAAATCGCTGTGTTGGCGTTAACTTCTAGCAGTATCCATTTTTGTTTTAGTTCAAATAATCAACTGAACAAATCAAAGTTGGTTATACATTACTTTTGAACAAAAATGACCGAGTAAGGGAAAACCTATACTCATTCATTTCTTTAAGTCTCATTAGAAAGTTGAGGCTTTTTCAGTGCCCTCGTATATGGGTACTGCTCCTTTGGGATATGTCAATAAGATAACAGAGGGCAAAAAGAAATTCATTGCACCGCATGACTTTGAAGCACCCATACTAAAATGGGCGTTTGAGCAAATCGTTTCCAATAACTTCAACACGGAACAGATATGGAAAATGGTTCGGGATAAAGCCGATGGAAAAGGTCGGTTCAGCAAAAATAACTTTTGGGTAGCCGTCCGAAACCCCTTGTACTGTGGCAAAATATTCATTCCTCCGTACAAAGTGGAAAAGGGATATTTTGTCAAAGGACAGCATGAGCCATTAATCAGTGAAAAGACATTTGAGGATGTACAGGATATACTCGATGGGAGAAAGAGGGTTGTAAAGCCTAAAATCGTGGCTATGGACAATCTACCGCTTAGAGGGTTTATCAAATGTCCTAACCCCAATTGTAATAGGATGCTCACAGGAAGTGCCTCAAAGGGCAAGATGGGCAATTACTATTACTACTATCATTGCACTTCCTCTTGCGGAGTACGGTTCAAAGCCGAAACCTCCAATGAGGCTTTCTTAAAACAGTTACGGTATATGTCGCCAAAAGAGGGCATGGTCGATGTTTTTATCAAAGCCTTTTTAAAAGACTTCAATAACAAAACCAAAGCCCAAAACACGGAACGGGCAAAAATCAAAGGTGAGATTGATGCGTTGAATAAACGTTATCAAAATGCGCTTTTAAAAAATGCCGATGGAGAAATGGCAGATGACGACTTCCAAGAAGTAAAGAAATTGACCAAAGGAAAGATTGAGGTTTTGGAAAGAAGATTAAACGACTTCGCAGTAGTCGGAACAGAGATTAAAGATTTAGTGGCTTCCACCTTAAAAAAGGTCGCAAACATTGATAGACGCTATGAAAACGGCGATATTGAAGAAAAAAGGCTTATAGTGGTTTCGATGTTCCCCGAATTTTTGGAATTTGACGGAACAAGACATCGAACTCCGAGACTAAATTCTGCGATTGCTCTTATTTATCAGAATAACAGCAAGTTACAGGGTAAAAAAAATGGGACAAGTCTATCGTTTTTAGACTTGTCCCGAGAAGTGACCCCGCTGAGGCTCGAACTCAGGACCCACAGATTAAGAGTCTGCAGGCCGGCTCTCCTCAACAGGAGTAAAAATCTATGTTTCCTGCTTGCTTTAGCAATTTATGAACTTCTTTTTATTATTCAAAATTTACAGCTGTGACGTATTTGTGACGGTTGATTTAAAGGAAACAGTAAGTTATTTCAAAGGGTCCTCCAAGAAAGCTTTGAGACCTCTAATTTCCCATAATGAAGGATTACAGGTTGGATTTTTGATTAATGTTTTTAGGGAGTCTAATTGTCGATAAGTTCATTACATGCTAAAGTATTAATTCATAATATTAAATTTTATACATGAATGAAAATTTACTAAACCATATATTTACGTTGGACCAACTGAAAAAACAGAACAAGAAATATACAAAAAGAAGCAAAAAAATTTTCTAAAACTACTTTCAGTTTTTGGATAAACTTATCACAGATGGGGTTTAGGAAACTTTCCCACCAATTTATGGAAATCAACCAAATTGCAAGTTAATTACTTCATTTATACCTTTTTATCGATTAATTCTAATAAATTTCATTAATTCTTTTCAAATATTTATAAGAAATTGTCATATGGAAACCACAATAACTTGATATTCAGACCTACCTAAGATTTTAACGTATACAACAAGATTAGGTTATTAAGCGGAATAATGCTAAATTTTAAAAACATTTGGCGAAATCAGAATTTACTAAAAAATAGAAAATGAGATCTATCCTAATAAGCTATAATAAATAAATGCAACTTGTTTAACTAAAAGTTGCATTTGTTCAATAATATAAGAGATTTTAATAGATTACTACTTCAAATGTGCTCTTAACATCCACGCCATTTTTTCGTGGGTTTCAATAAATCCGGTGATGTAATCGCTGGTACCGGCATCGTTATATTTTTCCTGAACCGCATCAATACTACCCCTGATAAAATCGATTATAGTATCATGATCAGCCAAGAGTTCTGTTATAAAACCAGCACTGTCATTTTTTTGGTTAGTGACTTCGCTAAGATGCGTAAGTTCCAAAAATTCTTTTAATGTTCCGGAGGCATAATGACCTATCGTACGGATACGTTCAGCTACACCATCCATCAAGTCTGCCAATTGTTGATACTGACCTTCGAAGAAAATGTGCATAGAATGAAAGTCAGGTCCTTCAACATTCCAGTGTGCATTTCTTGTTTTGGTGTACAATACAAATTCATCTGCCAATAATTTACAGAATTTCGGCTACTGCCTGTCTGTTTTCGCTTTTAATTCCAATTTGCGTTTTCATTTCTTGATTTATTTATTTATTAATAATACTTTTTTACATAGTCATCCCACCATCAACAGCTATGGCTTGCCCTGTGATATGGGGAGCAGAAGCGATGAATAAAACCGCATCAGCAATATCCCCTGCACTCTGATCCACACCTTGCGGTATCAGTGTTTTCTTGTTACGTTCCCATGACTGACTTTCGGTTTCTCCGGCTTGTTTCCAGCGGTCTGCGATACCACCTTCACCACGCCACATCCCTGTACCAATGATACCAGGGCAAATAGCATTTACGGTAATTCCCGTTTCGGCAACCTCTTTTGCAATACTATTGGTAAAACCAATCACCGCAAATTTAGAAGCTACATAGTGTGATAAATGTGCCATACCCATTTTGCCGGCTATAGAGGCCGTATTGATAATGGCTCCGCTTTTTTGTGGTTTCATGACTTCTAACACCGCTTTAGTACATATAAAAACACCTTTTGCATTTACCGAAAGTACTCTGTCCCATTCATGTTCGTCTATTTCCTCGATACTTCCTATACCCACTACACCAGCGTTATTTACGGCTACGTCTAAACTTCCAAAGGTATTTATTGTTTCACTTACTGCACTTTTTACGGAAGCATAATCTGTTACGTCTACAGCCAAGGCCAAAGCTTTACCTCCAATTGCTTTGATTTCTTTAGCCACTTTTTCTACGAATTCTTTTTTTACATCTGCCAAAGCTACATGGGCACCTTTCTTAGCAAAAGTCAAAGCAATTGCTTTTCCAATTCCGCCACCTGCTCCGGTTACAAATACTGTTTTATCTTTAAAATTGTCCATATTTCATCTTTCTAAGGTTAGCTATCTGTTCTTTATATTACAAATTTACTTCATTATCAGCCAAGTCTATTTGTAGAACGATGACAAAATGATGTAGAAAAGATTTAATCATTCTAAAATCTGTCAGATAACCAATAAGTGCATAATGCTGTTCCAGAATGCTGTAGTAATAAAACCAACTAAAATGCTAACTCCGATAATCAGGTTAATTAACCTCGCATTAAGCCTGAATTGTTCTGCAATAATACTGGAAGTAATAAGGGTGGGCATTGCTGCTTCAAATACGCTTATACGTGCAATATCTCCTTTAATTCCTAACAAAATTGAAGCAATTAAAACCAATGCCGGAGCAATCATTAATTTGTATAACATGGACATTGAAATCTGGGAGATTTCCTGTTTCCATCCCTTAAATTTCAATTGTAACCCTACGGAAAAAAGAGCTAATGGTCCTACCGTAGCTGCCAATTTATCAAAGAAAGGTTCAGCTATGCTCAAATCTGTCACCTTAGATAAGATAAGTGCACCCATACAACCTATAAAGGGCGGAAAAGTCAGCAATCTTTTAACCAAAACTGATGCTTTTATTCCTTCTTTATCTGAACGGTTTCCTTTAATTGCTGAAATTATACCTACAGTGGATAAAAGTACAAACATCACTTGGTCGCAAATGATGGCTATGCTTAAATCTTGTTCGCCATAATATGCCATAATCAATGGAAACCCTATAAAAGACGTATTGCTGTAACCTCCAGCAAGCTCAAGTGTACTTCGGGAGCGTTGACCATACCCTTTGTACCGGGAATAAAATTCCATAAAAATCCAGCATCCAGCCCAAACCAATATAGGAGAAAGAGCAGGAAATAACATTTGGCTGCTCCATTCAATCTTAGGAATATATTTAAAAGAAACAGCAGGGAGTGCCAGATATAAAATCCATGTGTTGATTCCCTTATGTGCATCTTGCGGAATTAATTTTGCTTTTCGAAATATCATTCCGGCAATTATGCAGAATGCTATCATCACAAAATTGACCATAATTTCAATAATATTTTAACTATGCAAAATTAGCAGATTGGAATACCGCCATGTATGTATAAAATAAATAAAGGTTTGTATATTTGTGTTATATTAACCTATCTGAAAAAGAATTTGTGAAATTTGAAATTTTTAAAGACCCGCCCGATGCCGGTATTGTTATAAAAGCTTCTTTACTTACGCTTGTTATCCTAATTTCTTATTTTTTAGGTCTCGGGATTAATAAGTTACTTCAACTTTCTGATGATTATTTAAGTGGTATATGGTGTGCCGTGTCCGCTATTGTGGTCTTTGATGACCTCCCAAAAAATGCTAAAAGTCTGATGAAAGACCGACTTTTGGGCACATTTGTAGGAGTTTTGCTGACAACAATAATAGTTTACTTTACTACAAATCTTTTTTTGTCAATTGGCATTGCATTGTTCTGTACCTGTATTTTTATTTCTGTTTTTAAATGGACAGGAGCGTTAAAAATTGGATGTATTACTGTTATTATTGTTGGATTGAGCACCCATGACAAAGCTTTTGAAATTGTCTGGCGGTCAGGATTAATGCGTTTTCTTGAATCTGTTGCCGGATGTACTCTCTCTCTTGTCGCTACTATCGTCATAGAGCAAATAAAAATAAAAACGAACAAGTAATTTTTGAGAGAGCAAAGCATGACTAAACTAAAACAGTTTTTCCCGTTAGAAATATTAGATTTTGAAGAAGCTTCGTTTCACCTTACGATTCACGGTCAAAATTATTTTGAGCTGGTGTATATTTATGATGGAATGGGGATTCATCAGATTAATCAAAATCATCTTTCATATTGTTCAGGAGACTTATTTGTGATTTCTCCGGAGGATGAGCATAATTTTAAAATGGATACAAAAACCAGGGTCATCTGCATTAAATTTACAGATGACTATTTTAGCAGTAAAGAGCACTGGAAATTTCAAGATTATATGAATAACAATCCTGAAAGCATTATGAACAACAAAATCTTGAAGGAAGTTAAATTAGAATTTAGCTCGGAAAATCATCAAATACTACGAAATACAATTGATAATATACTTCTTTACAACAACTCGCATAATGTTGTTACATCACCTGTCGTTTTTCATCAGGTGCTTTCTGTTTTCGGCATTATAAAGGAAGCTATGCAGGATATGTCGCTTAACGGAAATGACCATTTTCCAGCAAGGGAACAATTGATTTCATATATCCATCAGCACATTTACATTCCTGACAAAGTAAAAATAAAGAATATTGCTTCACATTTCAACATTGCCGCTACGTATTTCAGTGCCTATTTCAAACGTAATTTTGATATAAATTACCGAGAATACCTTAATCATTACCGTTTGATGCTTATTAATAAAAGACTGAAATCTGGACAATTTAACATGAGCCAAATTGCTGAAGAATTTGGATTTAATGATGAAAGCCATTTTTCTCATTTTTATAAGAACAACACAGGTCACAGTCCATCTCTTTATGATCTTTCTAAAAAAAAGAAATGACACAAGGAATTATAAAAAATAATTTTATTACAAAATGAGTTCATTAATCGGTCAAAATCTACTTCTCATAGCCAAACAAACCTGCCAAAAGTATAAGAGTAATTATCCTTATTAAATTCACTGTTCACAGCAAAATGAAGAACAATTATGGAAGTAATTGAAACCCTCCAAAAAAAGACAATCTAGAAAAATTTGTGATAAACTGTATTAGTGTTTTCAGTTCATAAAATAAAGAACTCTGGAAAATATCCTGTGACCATCCATGCTCTAATCAAATGTGCAATAATAATGAATTTCCTTTTGAATTTTATAGCACCGGTATGGTACGTTCGTTTTACATTATCAATGAGGATTTTAATAAAAAAGCGATATGACCCTAAAATAAAATTAGGGATAATCGATAGAGAATGAAAACAAAATAACACACAAAATGAATTGTCAATGTCTACTTGATCTTTTCAACAGCTGCTCGAACCTGCTGAAGATCGGGCTGTCTATCTATGCATTCCTGAACGCCCTCGGGATATCTCTCTAAGATGAATTCATTGAAATCCTTACAGCTCCTGAAAATATTGAACTGCTTGTCGTGGATGTTCCATACGATGCCTTTTCCCTTTATGGCGTTCTGTGCAATGGCAGCTCCACCGACTCCCCCCAGGCCATATCCCAGGCCCTGTTTCCATGAATTTGCCAACTCCAGCTCCATATATAGATAGTTATGGCCTCCAAAGAGCACCTGTCATTATAGACGAGTTACCGACAATTTATTTTAGAGGCTTGGACAATCTTATTGCAACGGCGAGAAGTAATAAGGTAGCGGTTTGCTTAGGCTTTCAGGATTTTTCCCAATTAATTCGTGACTATGGAGATAAGGAAGCTAAGGTAATTCAGAACACGGTCGGTAATATTTTTAGCGGTCAGGTCGTGGGCGAAACTGCAAAGAGCCTGTCAGAACGCTTTGGGAAAGTATTACAGAAACGCCAAAGTATGACGATTAACCGAAATGACAAATCAACTTCAATTTCTACCCAATTAGACAGTCTTATTCCAGCTTCAAAAATCAGTACACTTACACAAGGTATGTTTGTCGGTTCAGTGTCCGATAACTTTGACGAACGTATAGAAAAAAAGATATTTCACGCAGAAATTGTAGTAGATAACGAGAAAGTTGCTGCCGAAACAAAAGCGTACCAGAAGATACCGGAAATTTTATCCTTTGTCGATGAAAGCGGAGAAGATAATATGAAACGGGATATTGAGAACAATTATCGTCAGATAAAATTAGACATTGTTCATATCGTGGAAAGTGAAATGGAGCGTATAAAGAACGACCCGAATTTACAGCATTTGATACAGGAGGGATAATATTAAATTTTTAAATCATTTATTTTGAAATATTTTAAATTACAGCGTCTTATAAAAGAGAGCAGACTTTTTTATTAACTTTGTTAAGTGAAAAAAATGTTTTCAATATTATTATTGTCTGTGTATTTAATTTCGACAACTGAATTAGGTCAGTTATTGAAGTTTCCTATACTTATAGAGCATTATTTCGATCACAAAGAAAAAAATCCGGAGGTTACTGTTTTGCAATTTTTGGAAGTTCATTACGCCGGGAGCCATCTGGAAAACCATCCACACGATGACGATTATGAACAAGACAAACAATTACCGTTTATCGTACATATCGATGTTTTGAATATCAGTTTTGTACTTGTCCCCCCTTTTAGTTTTGATATAGAAACCAAAAAACTTGTAGGCAAAGAACCCAAAACCTTGCCTTTGGACGATACATTTTCTGATAACAATTACCGTTCTGCCATCTGGCAACCTCCGAAATTCTGTTAATCTTTTTTGATTTCCACGATGAATCCTTTCATCGTGCATTTGCTGTTTGATAATACTTTCATTCGGGCAGTCGGTGTATTTTGTGTCCGCCTGTAGGATTGATCATGTATTGGAAACGTCAAATCTCTTTATTTATCATTTACGATTAACAGAATAAATTATGCTTACAAAAATCATTGAGTTTTCTGTAAAGAACAAACTCATTATAGCATTATTGGTTCTTGGTTTAATCGGCATTGGCTCTTATCAGGTAAGCAAATTACCGATTGATGCTGTGCCGGACATTACCAATAATCAGGTGCAGGTTATTACAATCGCTCCGTCTTTTGGGGCAACCGATATCGAACGTCTGGTTACTTTCCCAATTGAACAGGCGAACTCCAATATTTCCGGACTCAAAGAAATCCGCAGTTTCTCCCGTTTCGGATTGTCCTTGGTTACCATTGTTTTTGATGATGGTATTGATGTGTATTGGGCAAGACAACAAGTGGCAGAGCGGCTGCAACAGGTTCAGAATGAAATTCCGCAAGGTATCGGAACACCGCAATTAGGGCCGATTTCTACCGGTTTGGGCGAAATCTATCAATATGTCGTTCGTCCTAAAGAAGGTTTTGAACAAAAATACGACGTTACGGAACTCCGTACCATTCAGGATTGGATTGTGCGTCGACAGCTACTTCAGGTCAAAGGCGTAGCGGAAGTCAGCAGTTTTGGCGGTAAATTGAAGCAATACGAGATTGCCGTGAATCCCGACCGACTTAATGCTTACGGCATTACTATCAATGATGTTTTTGATGCACTGAATGCCAATAACCAGAACACCGGCGGTGCTTATATCGAAAAAGGGCCAACCGTTCTCTACATTCGGAGCGAAGGTTTGGTGGGCAATATTGAGGATATTCAAAACATTTCCATTACCAATAAAAACAACGATGTACCGCTGTTTATCCAAGATGTAGCTGATGTCAAAATTGGTTTTGCCACCCGTTACGGAGCGATGACTTACAACGATCAGGGCGAAGTTTCGGGTGCGGTGGTGATGATGCTGAAAGGTGCCAACAGTAGTCAGGTCATCAAAGATGTAAAAGCCAAAGTGGCTCAAATCCAGAAAACCCTGCCCGAAGGCGTGGTGATAGAACCCTTTCTTGACCGTACCAAAATGGTGAATAATGCCATCAGCACGGTAGAGAGAAACCTTCTGGAAGGTGCTTTAATCGTGGTATTTGTCCTCGTTTTATTTCTCGGAAATTTCAGAGCCGGCTTACTCGTGGCTTCGGTGATTCCACTGGCAATGCTTTTTGCCATTTGTATGATGAACCTTTTCGGGGTGAGCGGCAATCTGATGAGTTTGGGTGCACTGGATTTTGGATTAATCATCGACGGAGCGGTCATTATTGTAGAAGCCGTCCTGCATCAGTTATCCCTCAATCCTAAGTTCAAGAGCCTGCTGAAAATTCCGTCCAATGATATGGATAGTGTAGTTACAGAATCTGCCGGAAGAATGATGAACAGTGCAGTTTTCGGACAAATTATCATCTTCATTGTGTACATTCCGATCCTAACATTGCAGGGGATTGAAGGGAAAATGTTCCGCCCGATGGCAGAAACGGTGGCGTTTGCATTATTAGGTGCATTTCTGCTTTCCCTAACCTACATTCCGATGATGAGTTCGGTTTTGTTGAAGAAAAGAAGTTTAAAACCTTCGTGGTCGGACAGGGTAATGAAGAAAGTAGAAGCGCTTTATTTGAAAACCTTGCTGAAAGTTTTACGCATTCCGAAAACCATTTTTACCATAATCGGGATATTGTTCATCACGGCAATAATTCTGCTAAGCAGAATGGGCGGCGAATTTATTCCGTCTTTGGAAGAAGGTGATTTTGCGGTGGATACCCGCGTTTTACCGGGCAGCAACCTTACCACCACGATTGAAAGTACGCAAAAAGCAGCCCATATCTTAAAAACCCGTTTCCCCGAAGTGGAAAAAGTGGTCACCAAGATAGGAAGTGGAGAAGTGCCTACCGATCCGATGCCAATGGATGCTTCGGATATGATGGTCATTCTGAAAGACAAAAAAGAATGGACTTCCGCCAAAACGTTTTCCGAATTATCAGAAAAAATGAGCAAAGCACTGGAAGATGTGCCCGGTATTACAGTTGGTTTTCAGTATCCGGTAGCGATGCGTTTTAATGAACTGATGACTGGTGCAAGACAGGATGTGGTCATCAAAATCTTTGGCGATAATCTGGATTCTTTGGTGCAAAATGCCAACCAACTCGGTAAAATCATTGAAACGGTAAAAGGTACACAAAACCTTTATATAGAACCGGTTTCCGGGCTTCCGCAGGTGGTGGTAAAATACAATCGTCCCGTGATTGCTCAGTATCATCTTTCCGTTGCAGATGTCAATCGGGTGATTAATACCGCATTTGCCGGACAGAGTACAGGTTTGGTTTTTGAAGGCGAAAAACGCTTTGATATGGTAGTACGCCTGAATGCCAGTGACCGAAAAAACATCAATGATATTCAAAATCTATTGGTTCCAACACCTGCAGGCAATCAGATCCCGCTCAATCAGCTGGCAACCGTAGATGTGGTGGAAGGTCCCAATCAAATTCAACGTGAAAATGCACAACGCCGTATTGTCGTCGGCTTCAACATCAAAGACCGTGATGTGCAAAGCATTGTGGAAGAATTGCAGGGTAAAGTGGACAAACAGATTAAACTTCCGGCCGGCTATTCTATTACGTATGGCGGTTCTTTTGAAAATCTGAACAACGCCAAACAACGGTTGATGATTGCCGTTCCGCTGGCATTGGCATTGATATTTGTCCTGTTGTTTATGGCGTTCAAGTCGATTAAAGAAAGTCTTCTGATTTACACCGCCATTCCGTTGTCGGTCATCGGAGGTGTATTTATGTTGAATTTACGCGGAATGCCTTTCAGCATCAGTGCTGCCGTTGGTTTTATCGCTCTTTTTGGCGTAGCGGTTTTGAACGGTATTGTATTGATTTCAGAATTTAACCGACTGCATAAAAACGGCATTAGAAATATCGTCAGAATTGTGATTGATGGCGGCGAAAGCCGATTGCGTCCGGTATTGATGACCGCAGCCGTTGCCTCCCTCGGCTTTATCCCGATGGCAATAAGCACAGGTGCTGGAGCAGAAGTGCAGCGACCTTTGGCGACCGTGGTAATTGGCGGACTGATATTGGCCACTTTGCTCACCCTTTTTGTCCTACCGCTTTTATATGTCAATATCGAAAATGGATTTAAAATGAAAAAACCAAAATCCAAACATGTCGCCTCTGTTCTGTTGATTTTTATGCTGTTTTCAGGAATAAAAATGAAGGCACAAACCATAATTTCTTTAGATGAAGCCGTGCAAACAGCGTTGCAAAACAATCGCAACCTGAAAAATGAAAAACTGCGTTCGGATTATGCCAAAGCATTGATTAAAACTTCTAATGCCGATATTCCGCAAACCGCAGTTACAGCAGATTACGGACAAATAAATAGTGCATACAACGATATGAAATTCGGGATTTCACAGAGCATCGCTTTTCCAACTGTGTATCAGAAACAGAAAAATTTGCATTCCGAAGAATGGAAAAAAAGCCAGTTGAATGTTTCGCTTAAAGAATTTGAACTGAAAAAAGCCGTCAGCCAAAGTTATTTCCAGATGGTGTATTGGAAAGATAAGGAAAAATTGCTGAATGAAACGTTGCAACTGTACACCCAATTTTTAGACAAAGCCAGTTTGCGTTTAAAAGCTGGAGAAAGCAATATTCTGGAAAAAACAACGGCTTCCAACCAAAAATCGGCGATTGAGATTCAGTTGAAACAAGTGCAGCAGGAAATAAAAACCTTGCAGTTGCAGTTCAGTTGGTTGCTCAATTCCGAAACGGAATATCTTCCTTTGGAAAATTCCAGACCGGTTCTTTTGCTTCAGGAAAATGCTTCGCATCCCTTGTTACATGTATTGGAACAGCAAAAAACGGTTGCCGGCAAACAAACCGAAGTGGAAAAATCCAGACTTCTTCCGGGTTTGCAAATCGGTTATAATCTCAATTCGTTCAAAGGTATGGGACCTGATGATAAACTGTATTCTGCTACACCACAGTTTCATTCGGTGATGGTAGGTGTTGGCATTCCAATATTTTCAGGCGGACAAAAGGCAAGAATTCACGCTTCTAAAGTGGCGGAAAGCATTGCGGAAAACGATTGGCATAATACGGAATTTGCATTAGAGAAAAAACAGCAACAGCTCAAGCAAATGTATCAAACGAATCTCGAAATCATCAACCGTTACGAAACTGATGAACTGAAAAATGCAGACATCATTACCAAAACAGCACAGCAACAATTCATTAACGGAGAAATCAATTATCTGGAATTTGTAATGCTCGTCAATCAGGCAGTTTTGCTCAAAAGCAATTATGCAGATGCCCTATTGAAACTAAACGAAAGCGTGGTTGAACTGAATTATATCACGATTCAGTAGTTGATGAACAGGATATTTTAA
This sequence comes from Sphingobacterium sp. UBA6645, assembly GCF_002455685.1. NCBI lineage: Bacteria > Pseudomonadati > Bacteroidota > Sphingobacteriia > Sphingobacteriales > Sphingobacteriaceae > Sphingobacterium > Sphingobacterium sp. UBA6645. Next base: position 38,487 of record NZ_DKLH01000025.1, on the reverse strand, counting down.
ACAGTAAACAGAATTTTTCAAATCAATATATAATTAGACAAGAAAATGAAAATATTAAAATTATACGGTTCTTATTTTTTGGTCTTGATAGTACTGCTTTCCGCAGTTCAATGTCAACAAAAACAAGAAACCACCGCCACCAAAACTGCAAATCCGAAAGACGAAAACACGGTTATTTTCACCGATGCACAGTTACACAATACCCCCATTGAAACCGCGGAACTGTCGATGCAGCATATTTCCACCGTATTGAAACTCAACGGTAAAATTGATGTACCACCGCAAAATCTGGTTTCCGTAAGTACACCGCTGGGCGGCTATCTGAAAAGCACCCGCCTTTTGCCAGGGATGAAAGTAGTTAAAGGTCAGGTAATTGCCGTTATTGAAAATCCGCAGTTTGTACAGTTGCAGCAGGATTATCTGATGGCAAAATCCAAATACCACTTTGCCCAACTGGATTATAACCGACAAACTAAGCTCAACCAAAGCCAGGCAAGTAGTGATAAAGTGATGCAGCAGGCACAATCCATTATGAGCGATCAGAAAATTCTGATGAATTCCATTGCCCAGCAACTGAAGTTGGTCAACATAAATCCGGCTAAGATATCTGCCGGAAATATTCAGCAGAGCGTACCTGTCTATAGTACCATCAACGGTTTTGTGAGCAAGGTGAATGTGAATGTAGGCAAATATGTAACGTCTTCGGATGTGCTGTTTAAACTCATCAATCCTTCTGATATTCACCTCAATTTAAAAGTGTATGAAAAGGATTTGGAAATGCTGAAAACCGGGCAACAGATTGTGGCTTATACCAATGTAGATCCTTCAAAAAAATATGCCGGTGAAATTTTGCTGACGAGTAAAGACGTGGACGGAAGCGGCATGGCTGAGGTTAATTGTCATTTTGAAAAATACGATCCTGCACTCATTCCCGGAATGTATATGAATGCCGAAGTGAAAACAGAAAATTCTTTTGCCAATGCTATTCCGGAAGAAAGCGTGGTGGATTTTGAAGGGAAAAGTTATGTCTTTACAGAAACCGGGAAACAGACCTGGAAGATGGTCCCGGTCACATTGGGAATTTCCGAAAATGGCTTTGTTGAAATCCTCAACTTTGCTGATTTTCAAGGTAAGAAAATCGTGGTCAAAAACGCCTATACCATATTGATGAAGTTGAAAAATACCAGTGAAGATGAAGAATAACAGTCAGATAAAATCTGATATAAAAATTTAAAATAATGAGAAATTCAACAAAAATATTTACCCCGCTTCATCGTGGTTTACACTGGGGCACAGCTCTACTAATGACGGTTTTGTTTATCACCGGATTTCTTCGGATCAACTGGATGGGTAAAAAAGCCATTCTGGGAGCTATTGAAAAAAATATGCAAGGCATTGATTTAACTAATGAACAAACCATCGTAACAGTAAAAAGCATTCTGGACCCTATGTGGCAATGGCACGAATATGCAGCGTATGTTTTCTTTGTAATCATTGCGGTTCGCATCATTTATATGTTGGTAAAGGGCATTCGTTTTCCAAATCCTTTTTCGGCAAATACATCAGCAAAAGAAAAATTTCAGGGATTTATTTATCTGCTATTTTACTTGTTTGTGATTGTTTCATCAATCACCGGAGCCTACCTGAAATGGTGGAATGGAGACCTGAAAGATACAATGGAAACCATTCATAAATGGGCAATTTACTGGTTTCCGATTTTTATTATTTTGCATTTTGGCGGGATTTGGCTGGCAGAAAAAACAGCTCAAAAGGGAATTGCTTCCAAAATGATTGGCGGAGATGATTAATAAATTTAAGAATGAGACATTTATTATTGATACTCATATTGTGCGTTTATCAATTGGGAATAGCACAAACGGATAGTTTGGTAACAGGTCAAAAGATGGATCAATCATTTGACCACGCCTATCAATTTAAATATAAAAAGCTGATTGTACCTTCTGTTTTTATCGGATACGGAATCCTGAGCCTGACGTCTGATGATCTGAAACAGCTGAACCGTTCCACCCAATATGAAATTGGGGAGCATCAGCCGGATAAAATAAAACTGGATAATTATACCCAATACGTACCTGCAATATTGGTTTATGGATTAAATGCTATTGGACTTAAAGGAAAACATAATTTGAAAGACCGAAGTATTATTTTAGGCACATCGTTGCTGATTTCAAGTGCTGTCGTATTACCTACCAAGCATTTGGTGAGAGAAGAACGACCAGATGGTTCTAATAATTTGTCGTTTCCTTCGGGACATACTACAACTGCTTTTACAACAGCACATTTTATGTTCCGTGAATATCAGGATGAAAATATTTGGTTAAGTTTGTCTGGTTATCCAATTGCTGTTTTTACGGGAGTTTATCGCATTTTGAATGATAAACATTGGGTGGGTGATGTGGTTGCAGGTGCCGGTATTGGAATTCTCTCCACAGAAGTTGCCTATTGGTTGTTCCCAAAAGTCAGTCAATTATTTTCAAAAGATCATAGCAAAAATAGTGCTCTTGTATATCCGTTTTATCAAAATAAAACAATGGGATTAGGTTTGTCTTTAAACTTTTAAAATTATAAAAATGAAAAATATATATAAATTCATTATCGTTCTCAGCATTGCCTTAGTGGCACTTGTTCTGGAATTTATCCTGAAAGAACCGCATTATGCTAAAATCTTAATTACGGCAACCGGCATTTTGATGTCCATTGTTCTTCTGAAAGGAATGATCGACGTGCTTCGTTCCGGGAATTTTGGCGTGGATATTTTGGCGATTTCTGCCATTGCTGCAACCTTAGCTGTTGGTAATTATTGGGCGGCACTCATTATCCTCATTATGATTACCGGAGGTGATTCGTTGGAAGATTATGCCCAGAAAAAAGCCCGGAAAGATTTAAAATCATTGCTTGATAATACACCCCGAATTGCTCATAAAAAAACAGGAAACGATTTACATGATGTTCCTGTGGAGGATATTAAAATCGGTGACATCATCATCGTAAAACCCAAGGAAATTATTCCCGTGGACGGAATTTTACTGAGTGCAGAGGTGCTGCTGGACGAATCTTCGCTCACGGGCGAATCCAAACCCGTCAACAAAACCAAAGGCAACAGCTTATGGTCGGGTTCGGTGAATGGTTCGGGAGCCATTACCATTCAGGTTTCCAAACTCGCCAAAGACAGCCAGTACCAGCAACTCGTGCAATTGGTGCATAATTCCGAAAAAGAGCCGGCACATTTTGTGCGAATGGCAGATCGGTACGCTTTGCCTTTTACCATCGTTGCTTTTTTAATTGCCGGAATTGCTTATTTGATTACCAAAGATCCCAACCGCATTGCCGAAGTGTTGGTGGTGGCTTCGCCCTGCCCGCTGATTCTGGCGGCTCCCATTGCCCTGATAGCCGGAATGAGCCGTTCCAGCAGAAATGGGGTGGTGATAAAATCCGGGACTGTCATCGAAAAACTGGACAGAATGAAAGCCATCGCCTTCGATAAAACCGGAACCTTAACCAAAGGCGATCTTACTGTGGACGACATCATCCCGGAAAATTCTTATTCGCAAGACGAACTGATTGATTTTGTAGCCAGCGTAGAACAGCAGTCTTCCCACGTTTTGGCGGTTTCGGTGATGAAATATATCGGGGATAAACCGATTCCTCTGGCAACAGATTTAAAGGAAATAGAAGGAAATGGTATTGAAGGAAAAGTAAACGGTAAACTGGTGAAAGTGGGTAAACTGAATTTTGTAACGACCGAACCCATTTCAATTAAAACGGAAAAAACCTCGTTATTTGTTTCGCTGAATGACAAATATGCAGGGGAAATCACCTTTACCGATGAAGTGCGCCCCGAAGCCCGGCAAACCATTGCCCAATTAATAAAAATGGGTATCCAAAAAATTATGATGATTTCCGGCGACAAGCAAAGTATTTCTGAAAACATTGCCAAAGAAATTGGCATTACGGAAGTGCACGGTGGCTGTTTGCCGGAAGACAAACTGAAAATCCTGAAAAGTATGCCCGACGAATTTCGCCCGGTTGTAATGGTGGGTGATGGCGTGAACGATGCACCGTCGTTAACCGTTGCCGATGTAGGCATTGCGATGGGTGCTAAAGGATCGAGTGCCGCCAGCGATTCGGCTGATGTGGTGATTTTAAGAGACAATCTGCAAAAAGTGAGTGATACTATTCTCATTTCCAAAGAAACGATGAAGATTGCCCGTCAATCCGTTTTCATTGGCATTGCCGTTTGTACCGTGCTTATGCTGATTGCAGCCTTCGGTGTTTTACCGGCATTGATTGGTGCAGGATTGCAGGAAGTGGTGGATCTGATTTCCATTACCTCGGCATTAAGGGCTTTGAAGGACAGAACGTAACCACAACATTTGTTAATTGTCAGGAAAACCTTCAAAGGTCGCTGTTCAAGCAAAATAAAAACGTCCATAAAGACCGAAGGGTCGATAATGACCTGTTGAAAGGCATAAAGGGTTGTTAAAAAGAATCGCTTCTAATTAAGCAATTTTAAAAGGGGATTGTCATTCCTTTTTATTCGCCACGCAGCGGAGAGCTGCCCGTATCCGTTCAGGACGGTAATTATATACTAAATTTTCCAGTAGACGAGTACACTGAAGTATCATTGACTGACGAGCTGTTAACAGCTACCGACAAAAAACCTATAGCCGCATTTAAAGGAAAGACAGATTATATGCTGGTATTTGAAAAGGAAGAGGATGTCGCTTCTCTACTCACTGATTTAGCGAAAATTGCCAAAATAAATGCACGAGGAATTATTGTAACCGCCAAAGGTAATCAATATGATTTCGTTTCCCGCTTTTTTGCTCCGGCATGTGGCGTTAACGAAGATGCCGTATGCGGTTCTGCACATACAACGCTCACTCCTTATTGGGCTGAACAATTAGGCAAAACTGAATTACTCGCTTTTCAACTTTCAGAAAAAACAGGCGAAGTACATTGTAAGATATTGGGTGACAGAGTTGAGCTGGGAGGAACAGCCGTACTGTATTTGAAAGGCGAAATATTCATCTGATAAAAATGGTGGAATGAGTATAGAATCAGCTAAAAAACATTTAAGCAAATGGAATATTTGATATAATAAAAAAGAACTACCATTGAACCAAAAGAATGCCCAAACAAGGTTAATTTGTTTTGTCCCGTCTCTATTCTCAGCTGTTCCAGATCCTCGACTAGTACCATAAGATTCAAAGTGTTGGCAATCGAATCGGGCACTCTCGAGAGCAGACTTCCCATCTGGTCATACAGTAGAAAACTATTCGAATGCGTATTATTTCGAAATGCATCTACAAGATAATAGAAGTTGTTTCCCGGTCCACCATGAAGGGAAACCACGGTATCACCATGTCCAATGGATGTTACGTAAAGTTTTGCTTTTGAATCAGCGGAAGGCAAGTACCAGGAGTTCATATCAAGTACATCAAGGATATCCTCAACAGATCGCTCTTGGCTCTTTAATCCCGGTGTAATCAAAAATAGCACAGTAATTAGAGACAGGATTTTTATTATTTTCATAACGAATTGGAGCATTGGTCAAAATCGAAATCACTAATAATCAAATTCTCACGTTGAGTGTATAATGCCGCAAGGAATGTGCCATATTGCTTATTCGGAGGATGACTTTTCGAAGTTTACAGAGGATGTTTTGACTTTTTTAACCACACCATCATCATAAAAATCAATGTTTTCTATGGGGTTTTGTTGTAATCCAAAGGAATAAGAACCATACACCAAAAGCTACACTAAATCCGATCCAAGGAGACTTCATGCTGATCGCAGCAAAGAACCCGATTGTTGACAAGAAACACGTTAAAAAGAATAAAAGTAAATTTTTCATGAGTAAAAGTTTAAATATTAAAAAATTAAGTCTGTATCCAACGAATTGTAATCGTTGGATACAAATCAAGTTAAGCAGCTTTTTACCTGCTTATTTCTTTCTTCCTAATCAGTTCCAAAATTTTAGGCTCTGATTTCCTCAAGAACTGCATTACTTTATTTTGGACGTCATCTATAATTCTCCAATCCTTGGCGATATAAATATCTGTAACACGATTTCCATTATCGACATGGTTGAGTGCTAAAGCAACATCATCTTTACTCATCCTACAGTCATTTCTAGCTGTATTTGCGAAGGTATGGCGCGCACCATAAAGCGTTACTACCTGTACACCCGAAAGTTCTCGGAGTTTCTTCATTCCATGTTTTAATGCGGAATTGAAAGTGGTCCGGCTTGAATATCTTTGTGATAACTTTCCAATATATTTCTCCAATAAAGGTTTAGCTTCATCAATTATCCTTATACTAATAAATGCTCTGTCTTTTCGTTTCCCCTTAGTTTTAGATCGATTGTAGTCAACCCGACCATTTCGAACATTGTCAGTAGATATTTTAAATAAATCAACAGCATTCATCCCGCACAAATAGAATGAGAGCATATATAAGTCCCGAGCGAGTTCAGCCCTAGTGTTAGGTAACACTTTACAATCTCGAATTCTAATAACCTCTTCAAGATTATTATTTCTATTTTCGGTAAGAGGAGCTGAACCTACCTTATATTTTTTGAAGGGATAGTGTTTAATCAATATAATGCCCAGATCTTCATTATTGTAATGGTTCAACGCTTCATTAAATAATGTACGAAGATCTCTCATATAATTATATAAACTAGTATCCTAAACAGGCTTTGAAACAGTAGTAACGGGCTTTCCCAACTGGTTTATTCTTGTTATTGTCCGTTCAGATTTCAAGTAACGTTCAAACTGAACGAGCATATTAAAATGTATTTCATTTATTGAGACAGTTTCCCGATTAAAAAAATCAATGAGGTGGTTACGGACTGATCGATGGTTAGCGGCAGAACCATCACGACCGTCATCCTTCTCTTGTTGAATATAGTTCGCACAGAACTTGATAAAATCAATTTCTTCATCTATATTTTTGAGATAATCCCTTAATGAACCCGCGGTGAAAAAGTCAAGCTTCTCCTCGAGCTCGCTGATCGTTTTACGGTAGTCCTTTAGTTTTTTGTCAACTATTTCAAGGACAAAAGGATCTTTAATACTAAATTCTTTTTTTCCTTTCACCTTGGTGAGTTGTTTTAGGGAAAGGAAATGAGGAGTGTCTATAATTTTTTTTCCTCTTTGTGATAGACCCTAATTTTCACATTGTAGGTTCCATCTGCTTTTTTGTGGTGTTCATAAACCTTTGCGCTTACGGTTGCCATAATCTTTTCATTACCACGAAAACCTTTGTGACGTATTTGTGACGGTTTTACGTGAAGTTCAACAAAAAACTATGCAAAACACACCGTTTTGAGGTTTTTCAAAACGTGTAGGGAGGATGTTCCAAAACCACCCTAAGGAAAGCAAAAAAGCCGTTTTACGCAAGTAAAAACGGCTTTTTTAGATAGTGACCCCGCTGAGGCTCGAACTCAGGACCCACAGATTAAGAGTCTGTTGCTCTACCAACTGAGCTACGAAGTCATTTATCACATCAAAGGTACAACACCTCGTAAATAAATCAAATAAATAGCTATATTTTTTGCTACCGCGATTCTACTCTGTCTCCGGCCGACCTCATCTTCAGTAGCTCGTGTTTTAACTTTAACATTCCTGTAATCCCCCAGGATACTTAGGAGTAATCTTCTCATTGAAAGCCCTAAGAACTTCTAAAATTCGAACTCTTTCGTGTTATTATTATCGACGATCGCTTTTCGTTTATTTCCGCATTGCACTATGGCGACATCTTTTACATCTTCTATTGCATTTCCAAACCCCTGTTTTCAAAATCTACAACTCCAGCTGAAAATGCGGATAAATCGAACGGCTAGGTATTATAGATACAAAAGAGGCTAGAAAACTAGTTGTCTGCGATTTAGCATCTTTATTGCTGTTCAACAGCATTGAGCCCGTGTACTTATATAGTGTTCCTGATAAGGAACTTCAAACATCTGTTTGACATTTTGAAGGTTAATTATCGCCAGAAAAGTCGCCATTCAAAATATAAAGATAGGTTTGGACAGAACATTTTGTGCCATCATTAACATTAAAATAACCATCTGCGATTAACAGTAGAATTGGTGTGGGCTAGCCAATAGCCCACCCAGTTCACTATGTAACGTTTAGTTGATCGTTTAAATTCTTTAGCGTCGTTGTTTTAAGAGTTCTCTTATTCAACAACCTCAATCTCTTTCGTCGCTGAATGCGTTCTTCCGAACATATCCACCGCTTCAATTGCAATACTGTGCTTTCCGGCTTTTAATTTAGGTAAATCCAGCTTCCATAGGTGCGCAGATTTCACTGCATTGCTCGGTCTTCTTCCGCGAACTAAAGCAGTTGCTCCATCATAAGCCAATAATTCTTTCATATAAGCAGGATCCTCCGTTTCGATCCTTTGCATCGTTTTCCACTCCTTACTATCGATACGGTAGCGAATCTGATCATTTGCAGAACCCAGGAAGAAATTTGCAAAAACCGAATAACGCCCAACATACTTCTGTTTAACAACGGAAGGACCGAATATGGCGATTGCATAATCATCAGCCTGATCCACCACTTTATAGCTGAACGTGTACTTATTATCGTCGATTGCTAATATCGCATAACCTTTTGGTGTACCATCGCGCATTGTGGAAGTAGGAATATCCTTTGCATTCAAGATACCGGAATACCAGTCGCCCGAAGTCGTGCCAACATTATACTCATGATGCGGCTTCTCACCTTTCCAACCATGCTTATCGGTATAGAAATTCTGCTGCTGATAATGGGTATGTGCAGAAAGGGAAAGCGTATTTGCATATGGCGCTAACAGATCGAACAAGCGTTGTCTGTCCTCATTGCGGAAAGAAGCGTTGTTCTCCACATTCAAAGGAATGTGAAATGCCAATACGATCAGCTTATCCTTCGGCACATGTTTCAGGTTGTTCTCCACAAAATCCAATTGATCCGCACGCAGACCACCCTGATAGCCCTTGCCGGTTTTAGGATGCGGATAGATGATATTATCCAACACGATAAAATGCGCATTACCCACATTGAATGCATAATTCGCCGGTCCAAAAGCACGCTCAAATCCTTCATCCGCTAAGGAGTCCTGTTCTACGTCATAGTTCATATCATGGTTACCCATCACATTAAACCATGGCAGCCCCATCTGTCCGATCGCCTGCTGATATCCCGGATGCAAAGTCAAATTATCCCCTACCAAATCCCCTAAGCTGATACCAAATAAAGGGCCTTTCTTCTGATTAGCCTCCTTAACAACGCCATTTAGGAAGTAACCTAACTCATCATCATTATAAGCCTGTGGATCACCAAAAACAAAGGCGGAGAAAGTGTTAGGCTCCTCCTTTTTTTTCAATCCAAAATCTATCGCTTTCGGAAGTGGCCCTGTCGGTGCTACTCCCGCATATTTTAATTCAGGCGAACCCTGTGGCTTATGGATATAATAAAACTTCGGCAAGTTGTTCTGATCCAATGGTAAAGCATAACCCGAAGGCTTAATCACAAAAATAATGTTGTCGTTCTGTACCGGAAGCTCGTATTTCCCATTCTTGTCAGTCAATACCACCTCACGGCCATTACTCACACTGACACCCTTCAGTCCGGCCTCTTTTCTGTCCTGACGACCATTGCCATTTTCGTCTACATAGACCGTCCCCTTAGCAAAATCCTGTCCTACGGCTGTCCCACATAAAAGACATCCCAACAAGGACCAATATAGTTTTTTCATGTTTCTTGGTTGTTGATAGGCCAAAACTAGGCTTCTAGCTTTAACAGGGGATTAAGAGGATGTTAAATTCTCGTTTTAAAAATTTTATATTAGGCGTTACGCTCGATCATGATTATCCTTCGTTTATGGGCAGATAGTCCAAACATACTTTTTTCACCCCTGACAGGTCTTTTGGGCCGTCAGCAGAAAAAAAAGCAAACTTGTCTTGAACTAACCAAAAGATATAAAGAAGAACTCAGTCGGGCTCAACACCTATTTAACAAGTCTTGAATGGAAAAAGGGCGGATGTGCAGACTGCTTGGATGAAAAAACATCTGTAGTTTCAAATCTAAGATATGACATATAGAATGTAATTATCGGCAACCTCCAATTTGTAAGGTTTCCTATATACAATCAAATTCATTGTGTATTTTTTACACTAAGAGTTGAAATGATAACAATTTTTATTCTACCTTTGTCGAAATTTTAATAAAAATGACAAGCTTATCACCTAGCAGTCAACTGATAACCACTTCTGAAAAAAGTAGAATCCGTCTTGCTGTTGCTTTATTTTATTTTGGTCAGGGATTGGGATTTGCATCTTGGGCAAGCCGTATTCCGACGATAAAAACAGCATTGGGACTTTCGGAAGCACAGCTAGGAACTATCCTTTTGATGTTGCCTATTGGGCAGTTGATCACCATGCCTCTATCGGCGGCGATGGTCAATCGATTTGGAAGTAAATTGGTGCTTCCTATCGTTGCGATTATTTATGCCTTGATTCTGATTCCTATTGCCTTATCGCCGAATGCCTGGTATTTGGGGGCATCCCTTTTCTTGTATGGGGTAGCGGGCAACTTATGTAATATCTCGGTGAATACGCAGGGCGTATTGGCCGAAGATGTGTACGGCAAGTCGATTATGTCCTCTTTCCATGGGGCCTGGAGCTTGGCAGGATTTACGGGCGCCTTGATCGGGCTGCTGATGACGAATATCGGTTTTAATACGCTGACCCACTTCCTGATCATCGTGGCGCTATTAATTGTCAATATCTTGTGGAACCGTCCATACTTGCTGGCGGAGCAAAATAAAACAGAAACAGGCGAGCGGAAGACAAAATACAAACCCGACGCAGTCATTATACAATTGGGGATTATTGCCTTTCTTTCTATGGCTACAGAAGGCGCCATGTTCGACTGGAGTGGTGTTTATTTCCATGATGTGGTGAAGGCACCGGAGGAATTGGTTATTCTGGGCTATGCCTCCTTTATGATCATGATGGCTACGGGCCGCTTTATCGGCGATTTTGTGGTAGGACGATTCGGCAGACAGCGTACCTTACAGGTATCGGGCATCCTGATGTTCGTGGGGATGTTAGCCTCCGTGATATTTCCGAATCTATGGGTCGGTACTTTAGCGTTTATGCTGGTCGGATTAGGCGTTGCCTGTAATGTTCCTACCGTGTATTCTGTTGCCGGCAAACATAAGAGCATCCCCGCCGGCGTAGCCCTAGCGATGGTTTCCAGTATTTCGTTCCTGGGCTTCCTGATGGGGCCGCCTTTGATCGGTTATATTGCCGAGCTGTTCAGCCTACGCTATTCATTTGCCCTGTTTTCGATTTTCGGCCTTTTGATGTTCATCATGTGCAGCCGACTGAAAATCTTCAAAAACCAATAATCAGGGTTTTACAGCCTTTAATTTGGCTAGTTCCTTTTTCGATATTTTTAACACTGTGCCATGCCGAATACCCTTCGGCATGCTTAGTTTATCGGAAACATCGTTCCAGTTCTTTAGGTCCGTAGACTGAATCATCCCGAACTTCTTGTCTACATATTTGTCAAAGTAAATCGACCAAACGCCATTTTCATAGGATACTGTAGGCCCTTCTGCCCAATAATCGCCTGTAATAGACTTGCTGGCTTCGCCATAAGGCCCCTCGAGCTCGTCTGCAAAAGCCAGTTTCAGATTCTTTTCTGCGGGTTCCCGGGTTTCATCCTTCAGTACCATCATCCATTTGTCCTTATAGGGCAGAATTGTTGCGTCTATGGAATTAAATCCCGGATCGTAAAGCAGATGTGTCTCTGTAAATGTTTTGAAATTCGAGGTCGTCGTATAATACATCCGGTGGTTATAGCCGTTATCGGCATTGATCTGTGTTTCCCGAAAGGCTCCGGTAATTGTGGTCGCCCAATAGATCAAATACAGGTTGTTTTGCGGATCGTAGGTTATCTCAGGCGCCCAGGTATTGCGAGCCTGTTCCTCATGCTCCATAACTGGTATATAAGTCTGCTCAGACCAATGTATCAAATCATCCGAATGGGCATAGCCTATCCCCTTTTGCGTCCAGCTCACTGTCCATACCATGTGGAACTTTCCGTCGCCGCCGCGAATAATACAAGGGTCGCGCATCAACTTATCGGGGCTTAATTGTGGAGCAAGAAAGGACTGGTCATTTTTGAGCGCGGTCCATTCCAAGCCGTCCTCGCTATAAGCTAAGTGCAGACCGTCTTCACCATTTCCCTTAAAATAAGAAAATACAAAGGCCGAATCCTGGGTTTGCGATTTCACGTTTGCAGCAAACAGCGCCAAACAGGCTATGCAAAGGAATTTAAGTTTCATGTTGGGCGGTTTTAGAGGTTGATAAACAAATATATCGAAAAGCTTGCTTGTTTCCGCTTCCAACCGACATTATCTACCATATATCTCAATCATTACAAGATTTAAACGCTCCTCGAAGAAAATATCTGTAATTTTAAAGCTCACAAATATCTTAAAATGAAAATATTGGTTATTGAAGATGATCTACGTGTTGCGGAGCTCATACAGCGAGGACTCAGCGAGCAGGGCTTTTCAGTAACACTCGCCTACGACGGGCTGTCGGGCAAGAAGCTGGCATTTCAGCATCCGTTCGACCTCCTCATTACCGATATCATCCTTCCGAAAATTGATGGTCTCGCCCTTTCCAAGCAGATTCGCGATCGGATGCCGGAGGTTCCGATTATTATGCTTACCGCCTTGGAAACGACCGACGATAAGGTCGAAGGCTTTGACGCCGGCGCGGATGATTATCTGGTAAAGCCCTTTGAAATGCGCGAGCTGATTGTTCGCATCCGTGTGCTGCTCAAGCGCAAGAGCAAACAATCGCAGGCGGCAGGATTTTTAATCCACTATGCGGATATCGAAATGAATCTACATACGAAGATTGTTAAGCGCAATCAGCAGGAAATAAATCTAACGCCAAAGGAATTCAATCTATTGGCTTTTCTATTGTAGAACCCCGAGCGTGTAATCTCCAGAACAGAAATTGCCGAAAAAGTTTGGGATACGCATTTTGATACCGGGACAAATTTTATCGATGTCTATATCAATTATCTGCGTAAGAAGATTGACAAGAATTTTGATAAAAAGCTGATCCACACGAAATCAGGCATGGGCTTTATCCTAAAAGAAGAGCAGTTGCGGAAAGTCTAACCAATTAGAAGATTACGAAGCCATAATGAATGCTAAGGATCTTTCGAATAGATTAAACCAACAGCCCCAACATACCGCTATTTAAATATTTATCTTTCGAATAACCCTAAATATTCCTCAAAAACAAATATCCTGTTACGTTTATATCCCGTTTGTTCTTTGAGTATTCCAAGCTTATCAAAATCTTTTATCAATGTATTTGCCGTTTGTTTTGTCACTTCCAGTTGGGTCATTACATCTGAAACAGTAACCACAGGCTTACTATATAGATAGGTGAGCAATGCTTTTGCGTTCGGCAATCTCTTACCCAAAGATACAATGGTATCTTTCTCCATCTTATCTCGTAAAGCAATAATTTTAGTAAATGTATCGATGGCACTTTTGGCCGTTTCAATGATACCAACCAAAAAGAACCTCAGCCATTGTTCTATCTTATTATCTAGGGAAACAGCCATCAAGTTGTTATAATAATGCTGTCTGTTTTTCTCAATAAAATCCGATAAATATAGAGTTGGTTTACTCAACACTTTTTGATTGATCAGATATAAAGTGATAAGTAGTCTTCCCATTCTCCCATTTCCATCCAAAAATGGGTGTATGGCCTCGAATTGATAATGGGCTATTCCAATCCTTATCAAATGAGGAACCTGTATATCATCATTGTTCAAAAACTTTTCCAAGTCGGCTATACTTTCAGAGACAAGGCTATGGTGCGGAGGTACAAATACTGCATCATTGATGGTTGCACCACCAATCCAGTTTTGACTGGTGCGAAATTCACCCGGTAGCTTATTTTTGCCCCGAACTCCTTTCAATAAAATCCTATGGGCATCCCGTATGAGTCGGGAAGATAGTGGTAGCTGTTCCAAACACTTAATAGAATGGTTCATCGCTTCAATATAGTTTTGCACTTCCTGCCAATCATCTTTTTGTTCAGGGCTTATGTCCTTTGCTTCCATGATCGCTTCGTCCATCTTCGTCCGCGTCCCTTCAATACGGCTGGATTGCGTTGCTTCCTTTACAATATGCATTCGAATAAAAACATCTACATCCGGCACGAAAGAGGAAAAGGCATTCAATTCACCAAGTCTTAAATTGGCTTCCTCCAACAACGTATTTATTTCAGGACTTGTGACAGTCCATTCCCTATTTATAGGGTTGGGATTAAAGCTTTTATATCCATATTGCTTATTAAAACTCCCGGCTTTGTAATCTTTTATTGTCATAGCTGAGATCAAATTTACTAAAAATAATTTTAGTCAACGGAAATCAATTTGTTTTGACTATATTTTTTTATAGTCAAAGATTGGGCTTAATTTCTAACATGGAAATACTCCAAAACGAAAGAAAAATCGAATTTTGGAAAAAAGGACATAACTACATCAAGGAGTAGGTTTTTCAGACAAAACTACACAACAAGCTAAAAATCTTAGCCTCAAATATCGAACTATAAATGACCCGACACTAACAGTTTGGGTCACAGATTTTTATTGGCATAAAAAAAGGAGACAACCTGGGTATGGTGTCTCCTTAAGTAGCCCCGAGCAGAATCGAACTGCTATCAAATGTTTAGGAAACATCTATTCTATCCGTTGAACTACGGGGCCGAGAAACAAAACTACTATTTTATAGAACTTGTGCAAACAATAATTTTCAAAGTCTATACCCTAGGGCATGCACTGGCAATTTTTAAAAAATATAGCGTTTTTAGCAGTGAAAAATTTTGTGCCCTGATTACCAGCAAATCTTATTTTGTGATATAAATCACACTTATAAATGACCCCTGCTTCATATAGACAAAACCAATAGTAGATAAAGAATATCAATAAAAAGAAGGCTTAAAATTGTGTACCTTTGTAGCACAAAAGAAAAGAATAATATTATGAGTTTTACAGGTAAAAATTTCCCGAACATTACAGTTGATGCGATTGATTATTTAGGTGACAACTTCACTTTAAACTTATTTGAAAAAGCACAGAAAGAGAACAAGAAAGTTTTGTTATTCTGGTATCCAAAAGACTTTACATTCGTATGTCCTACGGAGTTACACGCTTTCCAAGAGCTAGCTGCAGAATTCGAAAAAAGAAATACCATTTTAGTAGGCGCTTCATGTGACTCTGCTGAGGTTCACTTTGCTTGGTTAAACACTGCAAAAGATAACGGTGGTATCGAAGGAGTTGAATACCCATTGATCGCTGACACTAACCGCAATTTATCAAGCGTGTTAGGTATTTTAGAGATGAAAGAAGTTGAACACCCAGAGTACGGTACATTGGTAGAAGGTTCTGCAGTATCATACCGCGCGACTTACTTAATCGACGAGACTGGTAAAGTATTCCACGAATCAGTAAACGATATGCCATTAGGCCGTAACGTTAAAGAATATATCCGTTTGATCGATGCTTACACTCACGTACAAAAACACGGTGAGGTTTGTCCAGCAAACTGGGAAGAAGGTAAAGAGGCTATGAGCGCAACACGCGACGGAGTAGCGTCTTACTTATCAAATAACTAATAAACGCTTATTTAAGAGGAGGCGTTCAGTCTCCTCTTTTGTTTTCCAAACTTAAATAGAAGCAAAATGTTACAAGAACTAACAGAAGATAATTTACAAGCTATCATCGACAGCAATGAAACGGTGATGGTTCAATATGCCGCCTCATGGTGTGGAAACTGCCGTATCATGAAGCCTAAGTTTAAAAAACTATCTGGTGAGAATGAGCAAGTTACTTTCATCATTGCCGATGCGGAAAAATTCCCAGAGTCAAGAAAGCTTGCTAACGTCAATAACCTACCTACTTTCGCTGCTTTCAAGAACGGCAAATTGGTGAACCAAGTACAAACAAATAAAATCGAAGGTTTAACAGACTTATTAAATGAAGTTACCAGTAATTAAACACCTTACAGAATTTATTGCCGAGAACGATGTGGACTTCGTCTTAGAAACCATTGAGACCCTGGAAGCACTAACAGAGGTTCCTTCCTTAAAGGATGAAGAACTTGATGTTATCGGCGAATTGATTTCCAACATGTACGGTGCGGTTGAAGTTAACAAGCTGGTACAAGAGGGAATGCCACAAAAAGAGGCCTTGAATAGCTTCATGAAGCGTGTACTAGGGTCTATCGACAAATAAACTCCATAGGAGTAACGCCTGCACCATTATATTTATTATTCTTTTCCACAGAAACCTTGTGTATAACTTGGTTTTTGTGGAAAAGTTTTTTTAAGGGGGTCTGCCCGATTACATCTATTTTATAGTACTTTTATAATCGTTAAAGGTTAGACCCGAAGCAAATTTATCCTGCCAAATCGAACCGATAGGTTTATAATCAGGGTTTGAAGTCAAAGATTTTTAATTGTTGGTAAAAGGAATCAAATTATTTTTGATTCCTTTTATTTTGTACTGAAACTTCGTTATTTTTAAGATATGATGCAAAGAACCCTATTCCTAGTCATTCTATACCTATGTTCAACCACAATATCCTACAGTCAGCAAAGCTACTCATCCTCGCTGATCAAGTCTAAAATAGATAAGCTTTCTACCTTGGGTACAGTGTTGTACTTTGCTGCACATCCGGACGACGAAAATACGCGATTGATAGCCTGGTTAGCCAATGAAAAGAACTACAGAACGGCATATTTATCTTTAACACGAGGAGATGGCGGACAGAACTTATTAGGTACAGAACAGGGCATTGAATTGGGTTTAATCAGGACCCAGGAGCTATTAGCAGCTCGTGCGATCGATAAAGGAGAACAATACTTCAGTTCCGCTTACGATTTTGGTTTCTCGAAAACACATGAAGAGACTTTCTCGTTTTGGCAGAAAGAAGAAACACTACGTGAGGCTGTTTATCTAATCCGTAAGCTACAACCTGATGTCATCATCAATCGCTTCCCTCCTGACGCTCGTGGCGGACATGGTCATCATCAAGCGTCTGCTATCCTCGCCAAGGAAGCATTCGAAGCTGCCGCAGATCCGAAGAGATTTCCAGAACAGTTAAAAGACCTAAAGCCGTGGAAGGCGAAACGTTTGCTATGGAATACTGCCAATTTTGGTGGAATGAATAATACTCGCGAAGATCAGCTAAAAGTCGATATTGGCGCTTATAATCCCTTGTTGGGTTACTCTTACGGAGAAATAGCCGCCTTGAGTCGCTCACAGCATAAGAGTCAGGGATTTGGTGCTGCTGCTGGTCGTGGCAGGTCTATTGAGTACTTTGAGGCTGTTGCTGGCGAAGAAGCTAAAGAGAGTCTATTCGACGGCATTGATGCCACTTGGAAGCGCCTTGGAGAGCCTACTTCCGCCATCGAACAGACTATCAACGATATCCAAAACACCTTTCAGGCAGAGGCCCCAGAGGCGTCCATTGATAAACTGATCAATCTGCATAACGCTATTTCCAAACTTAAGCCTTCTGTTTACAAAACGCAAAAGCTACAAGATGTTGAAGAATTGATTATTGCTTGCTCAGGTTTGTGGATTGAAGCTACTGCCAGTAAATTCAACTATGTGGTCAATGAAGAGATCCCGGTTTCCAACGAGCTTATCCTTCGCAATCCAGGAATCAAAGTGCGGGTGAAATCTATTAATGGCAAATCGATCGATCAAGAACTTCCATGGAATGAAGTAAAGAAATATGAGGACAGCAAAAACTTCTCATCATGGACACAGCCTTATTGGTTGGAAAAACCGCATAGTCTTGGGAAGTTTGCCGTAGATACCAAAGATTATGGCAATCCTGAGAATAGCAACTTGCCGAGTTCTACTTTCACTCTGGATATAAATGGGTTTACATTTCCTGCGGAAAGACAGATTAAATACAAATATGTTGATCCTGTCGAGGGCGAGGTTTATGAACCGCTAAGCATTAGCCCGGTTATTACAGCTTCCATCAACCATCCAAATATGTTGCTCCAGCAAGGCGAAAAGAAGGTTTTGATCATCACGCTAAAAAACAACTCGACAAAAAAGCAACAAATTGATCTTGCTTTCAAGCAGTCAGATGGGCTCGAGATGAGTCCGAGTAGTTATGCTATCACCTTCGAGCCGAATCAAGAGATCATAAAGAGAGTGGAGATAAGTAATCCGAAGAACAATGCTTCGTCTAGCATTGAACTTCTTGCGAACGGCATGCCGCTCTATGGCTATAAACGTCTTCTATACCCGCATGTGCCCCCGATTACTTGGTTCCCGCCTGTACAATTGCAGGTAAAGGCTTTAGAATTGAATAATCCAATTAAGCGCATCGCCTATATTGCAGGAGCGGGTGACCTTATCCCCAGTTCCCTGTCTAATATCGGAATACAGGTCGATCAATTGTCAGAATCACAAATTAGTGCCTCGAATCTGCGGGCATATGATGCCGTTGTGTTAGGGGTTAGAGCTTATAATGTAAGTCGATCGATAGCGCGTTGGTTTCCGGAGCTGATGAGCTATGTGGAGCAAGGCGGTAAAGCGATCGTACAGTATAATGTCAACTCACGCACTGGCATCGATCAGTTCGGACCCTATCCGTTTAACATTAGTAGAGCGCGTGTAACGGAGGAAGGTGCGAAGGTAACATTTGTTGAGCCGAAGGATCCTGTGCTCAACTTTCCGAATAAGATAACGCAAAAAGACTTTGACGGCTGGGTACAAGAGCGTGGATTATATTTTGCAGAGAACATTGATAAACAATATCGCACACCATTATCCTTCGCCGATCAGAATGAAAAGCAACATAAAGGTTCTTTATTGGTCACAAAATATGGAAAAGGCAAATTTGTCTATACTTCTTTGGCGTTTTTCCGACAATTACCGGCGGGTGTGCCCGGAGCTTATAGATTATTTGTAAATTTGCTAGCTAACGAAGAAAAATAATAATAACATATAATGGAAAATCAAATCGAAAACTCTAACGGAATCAACGTAAAAGGAATTATTTTATTGGTTGGTGTTGTATTAGCTGCTTTAACTGCTTGGGTTGCAACAGGTACTTTTTTAGGCGTAATTACTGGTACAGTCGCGGGCTTAATCTTCGCAATTTTCTTTATTTCGGTTTTATTACCGTTCAAAAAGCATGACAGATAAGGGACTTCCTCCTTTCGTACGAAATTGGAGACAATTCTATTGGATAATTGTACTCTGGCTTTTCGTATGTATAGTCCTCATGTATTTTTTCACTAGATACTTTGGATGAGTAGTATCGACTGGATAGTACTCATCCTCACCTTGCTTTCTATAGTACTTTATGGACTCTATA
This sequence comes from Sphingobacterium sp. UBA6645, assembly GCF_002455685.1. Lineage (NCBI taxonomy): Bacteria > Pseudomonadati > Bacteroidota > Sphingobacteriia > Sphingobacteriales > Sphingobacteriaceae > Sphingobacterium > Sphingobacterium sp. UBA6645. The sequence goes on along the minus strand of NZ_DKLH01000025.1, from coordinate 19,020 downwards.
AAAGCAAGAACGTCAAAAACATTGACGGCTACATCCTTGGTGACCGCTCTTTACCCTGGTACACCGTAGGACTCTCGGTCATGGCGACCCAAGCCAGCGCAATCACCTTCCTTTCTGCCCCAGGATTAGCTTACTCTTCCGGAATGAGTTTCGTCCAATTCTATTTCGGACTTCCTTTGGCGATGATTGTACTCTGTGTCACTTTTGTCCCCATCTTCCATAAGCTTAAGGTCTATACCGCCTATGAATTTCTCGAGAAGCGGTTCGACGTCAAAACTAGGGTATTAACGGCTATCCTCTTTTTGATACAAAGAGGTATATCGACCGGAATTACCATCTTCGCCCCTGCCATTATCCTATCCACCATACTGAACATCGATTTGACCGTGACAACCTTGTCCATCGGGGCCCTCCTGTTGATCTATACAGTTTACGGCGGAACGAAAGCTGTTTCTTATACGCAATTGCTGCAGATGTCCATCATTTTCGGCGGATTGCTCTTAGCCGGCGTATTGGTGGTGCAACTCCTCCCAGAACATATAGGTTTTACGGAGGCTCTCCATATCGCAGGGAAATCGGGAAAAACCAACGCGATAGACTTTACCCTCGATTTAGATAATCAGTACACCGTCTGGACAGGTCTTATCGGCGGGTTCTTTCTTCAGCTCTCTTATTTCGGAACGGATCAAAGTCAGGTTGGCCGATATCTTACAGGTTCATCGGTTAAAGAGAGCCGACTAGGCTTGCTTATGAATGGCCTTTTAAAGGTGCCTATGCAATTTTGTATCCTGTTGATAGGTATACTGGTCTTTGCATACTATCAGTATCACACACCGCCTCTATTCTTTAATGAGCAGGAAACCATAAAACTGGAGCAAAGTGCCTACAAAGCCGATTATCAACAGATCATGCAAACGCATGAAAAGATAAGCTCAGAGAAAACCCTAGTCGTTAATGAACTCACAGATGCACTCGCAAATAAAGAAGATTCGAAAATCGATGGCATCCGTGATCGGCTTGCCGCCTATAATGATCAAGAAAAGGAACTCCGCGCAGATTTGGTGGACCTGATGAAGAAAAATGATAGCGCTGCTGACACCAATGATAATAACTATATCTTCTTAAAGTTCGTTACGGATGTGTTTCCAAAGGGCTTGATTGGCTTATTGATTGCGATCATCTTCCTGGCATCCATGGGTGCTACGGCTAGTGCAATCAACTCCCTCTCCTCTACCTCTGTCATCGATATTTATAAGCGCTTTGTGAAGAAAGATGCCAATGAAAAACATTATCTGAATGCTTCTCGAATTGCAACCGCCTTCTGGGGTGTTTTTACGATTGCTATCGCCCTCTATTCGAGTAAGCTTGGCAATCTACTGGAAGCAGTGAATATCCTCGGCTCCCTATTCTATGGAACTATCCTCGGTATTTTCTTGGTGGCTTTCTATATCAAAAGAATCGGCGGAAAAGCAGTGTTTTTGGCGGCTATTCTTTCGGAGATTATCGTCGTTGGTATCTGGAGATTGGATGTTGTTGCCTTCCTATGGCTTAACTTGATTGGATGCGTCTTTGTGATTGTATTAGGCTTTGTTCTTCAGGAATTGATAGGAAAGAAAAAGGAACTGGCTTAAGAAAAGATGAGGCCGCTTTTCAGCGACCTCAATCAACAACTATAATAGTTTATCAAGTTTCTCTATTAATTCATTTCCATGCAGGTTTTTTGCAATAATCTTCCCGTCGGGTCCGATTAGAAAGTTTTGCGGAATTGCCTGTATACCATACAGAGCCGCAACTTCATTCTTCCATCCTGTGAGATCACTTATATGGTGCCACGGCAATCCATCTTTTTCAATTGCCCCTAGCCAAACATCCCTTTTCCCCGGCTTGTCGAGTGATAAACCTAGGATGGTGAAGTTCCTGTCCTTGAAAGCCGTATAGGCTTTAACTAGATTAGGATTGTCTGCACGACAAGGAGCACACCAAGAAGCCCAAAAATCAAGCAACACATACTTGCCTTTGAAATCCGACAATTTCACCTCTTTTCCGCTAAGATCTGGTTGGGTAAAGTCTGGAGCAAGCTGTCCAATGGCCAGCTTCTTTGCCGTTTCAATCGCTTTCCCTAGCTGTTGTCCCTCTTCCTTCAACTTTAGTTTACTATCGAGTAGAGCGTAAAGCGGCTCCATTTTTTCTACGTCAATGCTATAACCTGCGATATCTTTGAGTGCCAATAAGCTAAAGTAAGAAGCCTTATTTGCAGCGATGTAGCTTTCCTTTGCCTTGTTTGCTTCTTTTTCCAAACTGTCCATCCTAACATTTATAGCCGCTAGCTGCTGTTTATCAGGCGATTTACTCTGATAGAGTTTCGAGCGCTCTGTTTGGATTTCTTCCGCTTTAAGTTCGAATGCCTTCATGTAGTCTGCATAGTCCGCATATTCACGTTGGACGGCAGAGCCTATAATTTTCGCATCAGCAATTTTGTCGCTAAATGAAACAGTCGATAAGCCTTGATCGACATATAGATTCACCTTATCCCATTTTCTCAATCCTCGCTGACCAAAGAACGGAGTTCCCTGTGACGAATAATAAAGAGTGACCATAGTCGGCCCCTTTACCTCGCCCTTGTATTGCTTTGATTGATCGAGGATGACAGAATCCAAGTGCAATTCATTCTCCACGAGATAGCGAACAAACACTTTTTCATTCGGCGCCGATTTCTCCTTTTCAAACTTTAGTTGGAAGGTATTATTTTGTGCCTGTGCGCCATGAGAAGCCATTAGACCCAATAGCGCTATTATAGATATTTTAACCGAATTCATGTTTTAAATGGATTTTGCGCGTTCGATCAACTTATCTGCGATCTTAATAATCTTCGATGTTTCAAACTCCGCTAGTGCTCTTGCAGCCTCTGCCGCTTTAATCGCTTCTTGCTTTTTATTCAATAGAATGCAAATTTCAGCAAGTGTCCCTTGATTGGAATAAGAATCTTCCTCAAGCTCCACAGCTTGCTTAGCAAGTACGTAACATTGCAAAACTCTCGCACCGGTAGGTGTGCTGCCTGTCGCGTATTTTCCAGAATTTCTGCGTGCAATAAAGCTCAATCGCTCAGCTTGATCCTTTAGAAGTCCCTTTCTCAATTTGTCGGTAAGTTGAATGAAATCATCGTCAGTCCCATGGCTAGCCACCCATTCAACTTCATACATGGCTCCTTCAATCTGTGCTTCTTGATCAGGGTTAGAAGTAAAATACTGTAGTCCTTTTTGGAACTCCTCTTTATTCTTATCGCGGATGTAACCATACATCGCGAAACGCAGTAGTTGTTGTTCTTTTGCTAAGAATTCTGCTGCAGGAACATGTTCCTTGAAGTATGCTTTATTCTTTAGAAAGTAACTTCCATAAGGGTCTGTGCCTGTCCGTCCAAGTTGCATGATTGCCTTCCATCCAATCTCTGATTTCATGAAATCCTCGTTCTTCGCGTGCTCATCCACAGCTGCTCTCGCAGATTGTGACTCTTTCGGATCTACATTTTTCATGACCTCAATATGTCGTAATAAGAAGGCCGGATCACGTTCTCCCGCAGCGTAGCGAGCCTGCAATGTCGGAATGTGAAAATCCTTGTTATTCGCTTGTTGTCCTTCTTTTAGGAATTCATCCATTTCCATTCTCGACTGCGTACGATAAACTAGTACGCCCCCCGAATCCAGAAACAGATACGTTGGAAAGCTGCGGATATTATATTTTTTTGCTATTTCTATCCCTTCTCCAACTTCACAATCGAATTTAGTGTTGATGAAGTTCGTATTATAATAATCTGCTACCGCAGCTTGGTTGAATACATTTCCCTCCATCCATTTGCATGGTGCACACCATGACGTGTATCCATCCAAAAAGATTAATTTGTTCTCCTTTTTTGCTTTCGCTTTAGCTTCGGCGAAAGATAGCTTTTGAAACTGTATCGAGGATTGGGCATTAGCGTTGATATGAAATAAGATCAAAACCAACGTCACTGTTATCTGTACTAAACTCTTATTAACGTTCATATTGTGGCATATTAGGATTTAAGGATAATGCTTTAGGTGCAACCGGAAGGATCATTCTCGGATCATTAGAGGGCATAGACATTTCTTTGCCGCTTAAAACATGAATAATGTTTTTGTTTAAATCTCCAGATGTCGCCAGTCGCTTCAGATCAATAAGTCTCGTGCTCGCCGTATAAGGCATTTCTCTGCGACGCTCATCAAGTACTAACTTCAATGTTTCATCTTTGGAAAGATTAGCAATAGGACTATTATTTTTGATACGCATGTCTCTAAGTTTGTTGATCCAGCTCAATGCTTGAGCAGTAGAGCCAACACGAGCCTCACATTCTGCAATCGTCAAATAAAGTTCCGGCGTACTGAAACCGGTGTTCATTTCCACATATGGAGCCCATAATGTTCTTCCAGGAAACCTGGTAACATTCGCTCCAAAAGAAGCGCTGTCTTGACAGAAGAATAGTTCGTAACGCATGTCTTTTGCACCATTCGGAAGATTTTTAGAATAAACATTCTTTAAATCTGCGCTAGCATACACCTCTGCATTCAGCGCCCCATAACTGCTGGTTCCTAATCTTCCCCAAACCGTTTCATTGCTTTCTCTAACATCTGGGAAAGGCACATCTTCGTCTGTGATCAAGCAGACACGCCCCCATGTTGTTTTGTCCTTGGTGATGTATAGTTTATAATCTTCTAAATACTCATTCAGTTTAAGAGCTTCCCTAGCATTTGTAAGAGCCTCTCCATAATTCCCTTTATAAAGGTTCATGCGGCTTAAGAAAGCAAAGCCTACGGTCTTTAATGGCTGGAAGCGATGAGCAGAACTACTCGCAAGATGTGGCAAAGCTTCTTGAAGATCTGTTTCCACCAGCTCATAAATCTGCGCCACGGATACTCGCTCGTAGGACTTATTGATATCCTCCGACAGAACCAAAGGAACGCCCAAATCACTAGCGGCGGTCTTCGCATCATAGTGTTTTGCATAGATATTAACCAAAGTCAAATATTCAAATGCACGTCCTATTTTTGCCTCCGCCCAAACACGTTTCTTTTCCTCTTCCTTTCCATCTTTTGCCGAAAGCACATTGTTGATAACGACGTTGTAAGTGAAGATATGGCTATACGCCGATTCCCAATAAGGGTCGTATTGCCCATCTTCGAAAATAGCACCATGTTCGAAAGTATACAGTCGTTTTTTTACTGTGGGATAGCTATCAAAGCTTGCGGAGCGATTAACATCTGTGGGATCGCCTGATTGCACATTATCAGAAAGATAATCTGGGTAAGCAGGTGATGCACGAATGAGTCCCTGATCGTTCAATAGCTGCTTATAATCGTTTAATAATTCAGGGATAGTGAAACCCTTCGGCTTTACGTCGAGGAAAGAATCACATCCTAGCAATATCAATGAGGCCAATCCGGCCATAAATAATATCTTTTTCATTGTCTTAAATACCAATTGAGAGTCCAAAATTATAAGTTACCGGTGCGAGAACTCCTCTAGCGGGAGCTAGGCCATAGCCATTCCATACTTCTGGATCTAGATTATGGGAATTGGCTGCCCAGCGCCAAGCGTTCAAAATTTGCCCGGTAATACGCACATGACGAATAGGCGTTCTGCCAAGAATCTGTTGTGGAAGTGTATATGAGAGCGATATATCACGCAATTTGATATAATCCGCGCGTTCAACAAATTTTGTCGCTGCATTATAGATATCTGTCACATTCCCCGACGCTCCGGAAATAAAAGCCGGTGCCAAATCGGGATTAGCCTCGTCTCCTGGCTTTTTCCAGTAGTTTAACCAAAGGCGATCAAAGTTGCTGTTGTAGTTGAGCTCAGCATACTTGCTCAATGCTTCCGGATGTACTGTTCTCATGACATGTCCGCCATTAAATACGAACATAAAGTTCAGGTCGAAACTTTTATATCTAAATCCATTTCTCCATGCTACACTATACGGAGGTACGCTCGTGCCCTCATAAATCAGGTCTGCTACTTCCAACTGCTGCGTAGATTTTACTAAAGTTCCATCTGCTTTTCTCGCTAAAGGCTCCCCTTTTTCGTCAAGTCCAGCATAGTCTATGCTATATAAACTTCCTACAGGCTTCCCAACTCTGTTTTGCGGAGCATTATAATAATAAACAGGCGTGTTCTGTTGAACGTATAAATGCGTAATCTCGTTTTTATTATAGCTGAAGTTTAGCGTGGTGTTCCATTTGAAATTCGTTCTATCAATTGCTTTTCCATTAAGCCCAAGCTCGATACCGCGATTCTTCATGTTTCCATAGTTCAGATTCACAATATCCCAGCCTAGGGTTGGATCCACGGCAGTTGGTCCAAGAAGATCTGCTGTTTTCTTGTTATAGATATCGATACTACCGTTGATACGATTCGCTAAAACAGCAAAATCAAGCCCGAAGTTTAATACATCGGTTCTCTCCCACCGGAGAGATGGGTTGGGAGGCGTTGTGATATTCGCCTGTAGCTCTCCTGTATAATAATTTAGGTTTGAACTTACTCTCGATATCAAATATGGACCATTTTCCTTCGGAACATTCCCGTTGACACCGTAGGTTAAGCGAACCGCTAATCGATTCAACCATTCTTGATCAAAGTTCGGCAACTTATACAAGGCGCCCAGCGACCATAAAGGCTTATATTGATTCTTTATATCTGTTCCGAAAAGGTTTGACTGATCTACTCGAATACTACCGCTCAAGGTTAATTTACGGCCATAGGTGTATGAACCATTTGCATAAAAGGAAACAAACCTGTCAAGCACGTCCGTAAATCCTCTTTCTCTCTTCGATAAGGTATAGCTATTAAAAATAGCTTCTGTGTTTCTGATGTTAATCCCAAACAGCTCCTCATTTATACCCTTGTAGACCAAACTGCTTTCGTCGTATCCGTATTTGTAGATATCGGTGAATCTGGAATTTATCTGTCTTCTTTCAGCACCTGCAATGAAACTAATTTCATCGTTGTTTTGAAGAACACGATCAAAGTTAAGCTGCGCTCTTAACGTATAGGAGTTGTTATCCTCTCTGCGCTCCGCAAATTGCCCGCCCTGCGGAACATTACGTTTAATCACACCATCCTTATCTATTTGTGTAGCATCATTAATCTGTGCTACTACGCTCTGTGCATCCTTACTATAAGTTGTTCCGTTATAGCCTTCGGTACGCTCTGTTTGATAAGATAAATCAAGCGTTAAGCCTTGCATCAGCTTAAAATTCGCACCAAAATTTAAGTTGATGTATTTATTATAAAAATCAACTTTTGTTTTGTCTACCTCGTTGATTGGTATGTAGGTTTCATCCTCTAATCCCAGTCCATTCAATCTGTCTATCTCAAACTGCGATTTGCTGCTGTACCATTGTGCTGGCGTTCCATCCTCATTTCTCAACAAAAAGTACGAGGCCTTTCCACCCATATAATTGTCGTAAAAATTAAAGCCTATTCCGCCTTTTTGTTTCTGATTTTTCCCAAGGACGTTAAGATTTAAATTCATCCAGTCCGTTAGTTTGACGGAATTACGGATATTGAATCCTATGCTTTCAACAACGGGTCTGCCTTTGTTGTAGTCGCCCGGCCTGTTGTAGTTTACTGAATAATAATATTTATAACGCTCTGTTCCGCCAGACAAAGAAAGATTATGCTGTTGGTCAACTTTAACCTGATTCAAGAATTCATCCATTTGATCGTAACGGCTTCTATTTCTGAAAACATCAAGTTGTCTCTCTAATTCAACCGCATCAATCTTACCTCCTTTAAACTCATAAAGAGTTCTATATACATCGTTCATCGCTCTTCTTGGGTCGATCGAAGCGTAGTCTCCAGAGCGATAATTGAACATTTCTTTCTGAAAATCGACCAATTCAGCACTACTCATTTGATTTAAGTACGCTCTACTTGGCAGGCCTCTAAAAGCAAGTGTATTGGTATAATTGATTTGCGCAGGACCTTCTTTCCCCATCTTCGTGGTAATAACAATAACGCCATTCGAAGATCTCACACCATAAATAGATGCTGCGGATGCATCCTTTAATACTGTCATGGTTTCAACATCGTTGGGATTAATAGCAGTCAGATCACCCTCATATGGCATCCCATCCACCACAATGAGCGGAGCAGCTTGCGCATTTAGGGTAGATCGACCTCTGACCTCAATTCCAATGGTATTCCTATTGTTCTGCGGATTCGATGAAGAACGATTTAAATTTAAGTTCATCCCCGGCAATAGCCCTTCCGTTCTATCTAGGAAGTTCGTTTGCAAGCGTCCTTCCATATCCTGAGCATTCACCTGCGCGAAAGAACCGGCAGCACGTTCTTTGCTGATTTTCTGATAACCGGTGTTTACAATAAGTTCAACACCTTCAATTGTATTGTTCGTTTGTTGCAAGACAATTGTGCCGATCTCGGTTGCAGCAGCGATTTCGATAGGTTCATATCCTACGCAAGAACAAACGAGCACTTGCCCAGATATCGCTTGTTGATTTATTTTAAAATAGCCGTTCTCGTCCGTAATTGTTCCAATGTTAGTTCCTTTTATACGAATACTAGCTCCAGAAACAGGCTGACCATTAACATCGACAAATCGCCCTCTAATATCTTGAAGGGATAAATTGTTGGTGTTATTCAATGCTGTGTTAGCACTTGGGCTGGTTGGATTGGCTCTTTCCTTAATTACGATGGTTTTCTTTTGAATCTCGTATGTAAGATTAAACTTATTCAAAATCTTAGGCAGAGCCTCCGTTAAAGGTTTCCGATCGATATTAACGCTTACCAGCGCATTCGGCTGAACATCCTGAGCTGACCATAGATAATGATAGCCTGTTTGCCTATTAATATCTTTAAAAACCTGTCGTATCGACACATTATCCCCCTTAAGTGACACAACTTGGGCTACCCCAGTCGCCCATAACTGTGAAAACAATAAAGTAATTAAAATAGAAGTAGCTGAAATTCGCATAATGCATCTCCTCAATAGTCCCTCGTCAGCTTTAGCTCGATGGGTTAATCCACGCTTTTTCCGCACAAAATATGCTCTCCAGTGGAGCTTATCTTGTTCATAATTTTCATACATTTGATTAGGTTTTAATAATTATTACTCGATTTTATTTAGACCAACCAGCAGGGACGCCGCAATCGTCTCTGCTTTTTTGATTTTTGCTATTTATTTTTCGTTATCAAAATCTTATTTCCTTTATACTTAAACTTTGCTTTTCCTGTTATTTCTAACAGCGTGAGTATTTCTCGAATTTCCAGATTCTTTGACACCATCGCTTCAAATCGTTGTGAAGCCAATGCTTTGCTCTCCCACTCAAACTCAACATTATACCATCGCTCCAGTTGTTTCGTAATTTCTAAAAGGCTTTCACTAGAGAATATAAATTCCCCTTGTTTCCACCCTAGAACGGAGCTTAAATTTGCCTTTTGCTTCAGGGTATTACCACGCGAGGTTAATGCCTGCTCTCCGGGAGATAATCGCAAAGATTGTTTCTCAGTCTTCACATCGACACTGCCCTCAACAAGCGTTGTAGCAGTGGTCTTATCATTCGCAAAGGATTTAACATTGAACTGTGTTCCCAACACCTCTATACGTTGATTTCTCGTAGAAACGAAAAACGGTTTCTTTCGAATGGATCCGCCTTCTTCACCAATCTTAATCGTCGAAACATGGAAATAGGCTTCCCCTTCTAAATCAACATAACGAGCATCCTCTGTTTCCCGATATTTTAATTCCGTTTCTGAGTTTAACCAGACCTCTGTGCCGTCCGGCATGCGCATTCGATATTGTCCTCCTTTTGGAGTATTTAACGCAAAGGAAGTAATGCGTGACCCTCGCAGATCGCTATTCGCCTTATGGCCATCTTCATATTGAATTGCTGTATCAACAATTACTTTCGACTCAGATTCTGAAAGGATGATTTGCTCTCCATTTGCTAGCGTTAGTGTTGCTTTGTTTCCGCCGGGCTTAATTAAGTGAACCTGTTCTTGGACTGGTTCATGCTCTTTTCCGTAGAATAGATATAATGCAAACGAGACAATCAATACTGCTGCTACAGCTGATGCCCAGGTAAATAGTCGCTTAATAGCAAGGGGCTTCGATGAACTCCCCGCATTTGCAGAAAATTTCTCCAATTGCTTTTTCCAGGCATCATCCGATGAATAAAGACTAAGCTCGGTAAGATCTTGTGGCACTCTTTTCACTGTGTCCATATAAGCCAATAGCTTCTCATTTTCTGGATTTTCCAATAACCAGACATCTAGTTCCAATTGTTGACGATTGGAGAGCTGACCCAAAGAGCGGGCCGCGAGAATAGCGACTATATGTTTTGGCAGAGTGTTCATAACTGATTCTAATATAGAAACAGAAATTCAAGATATCATCTACAAAAAGAAACTCAATTATTTTGTAATTAACTGATATATAGACGAATAAATTTTAAAATATTAAAGCGAATATTGTAAAATGAAAAGAAATAGTAAGAATTGATCAAAGGTTAGTCTTTCTTTGAGAAGTGCAATCCCTCGCGCTTTCTGAGAATAGACAGTACCTCTGGATATTCCTAATTGATCCGCCACTTCCTGTGCCTCAAGCCCGTCAAAAACAAGCATTTGCATCACTTTCTTACACTGCTCAGGCAGTGATTCAATGTTTTCTTGGATCACTTTCAGTGTTTCCAAATAAACAACCTGGGTATCCACAGAGAATTCTGTCCATTCCTGCTGTGCCAGAAAAGTCTCCTCTTTTTTCTGAAGTCGCTTTGTTTTATCTAAGAAATTAAGGGCAGCATTCTTGGAAGAAATATACAGAAAAGCACGAACGCTATCTAAGGAGTCGAAATTACCGCACTTATCCCAAAGTTTTAAGAAGATGTCATGGGCTATTTCTTCCGCTTGAAAACGCTCAATTCCCATTTTTGTTAAGAACAAACAGAGTGTAGGATAATTCATCTTAAATACGATCTCAAACGCAGAGACTTCTCCTCGTTTAAACTGCGCTAACAAATCAAGCTCATTCTCGTATTTTGATGATGATTTCACATTTCAATATTACCTAAATTTTAAGAAAGAATAAACAGGGAGTAATAATGCGAATAGGTAAATGAGAAAGAAAGGAGCAAATTCTAATAATACTTCTTATACAAATCGTATATAATTGCCTTATCCCTATCCGTCAGAACCGGACTCAGATCCGTCCTCACATACTTCTTCTTAAAAGCTCGGATTACTGCACTTTGATTCTTCATATCATAGCCCATCAACTTAAGCGCATCGATAGGGTTGAATGTCGCTGGGGCAGGCATTAAGTAAGATTCATTGAACCAAATTCCAAATCCTCGTGCCGCTAGTTTATCCCATGGGAATAACACATTCGGGTCATCCTTTCTGCCTGGCGCGAAATCGCTGTGTCCAATGAAGTTTAATTGCTGAATAGTGTATCTAGTCTTTAGCGTATCCAATAGGGTCAGCAGGGCGTTAATTTGCGGCTCTGGGAAAGCGTCGAAACCATTGTTGTCGAGCTCGATTCCAATCGACACGGAGTTCATATCCGTAATCTGTCCCCATTTCCCTCTTCCGGCATGCCAGCCACGAATATAATCGTTCAGCATCTGCACAACCCGCCCATCGCGACCGATTACATAATGGCTGCTCACTTTGGTATGCGGCAGCTGAAAGGTACGGATAGTCTGTGCTGTGCTATTTTGGGAAGTATGATGAATCATGACGTAGGAAGGCTTCCTCCAATCATAATGCATCGCTTGCGCGAAATCGTATTCCTTATGAATACCAGTCGTAAAAAGCTGTTTTGCTTGCTCCTCCGGACTTAATGGAGCATTCGGATCGATTTGATTCTGCTGATTCGCCTGTTGGGTAATCTGCTCATTCAGCGATACAGTATCTTTCGGGATAACTGTATTTTCTATAGCCTCAGAAGGCTTTATAACGGCAGTTTGTTGGTTTTGTAAGACGGTTGTTTTCTTGGCTGTTGAACAAGCAACCAAGAAAACTAACCCAACTCCTACTACCAAAAACTCTTTTATCTTCAACATCCAATCTATTTTGGTAAGTTAAGAAGCAAACCTACTGCCAAAGCTTGATTCCACTGTACCGCTCCATCCATCGCCGAGTCGTAAAGCATTGTACCACTTAAGGATACATTTATTAATGAGGTTACTTTTGCTGAAAAGGTTGCGTCCAAGCGGTGTGCTGGATCGTTCATATCCTCATAATCAGCAAATAAGTTATAACGCGCTTTCAGATTTAGATTCTTTGTCAGATTACGATCTAAATTCGCTGTCAGCTGGAAAGCCAGCTCATTTTTAAAGTTCTTACCCTCTTCCACACCGTATTTCTCGCCGGTTCCTTTGGTTGGATCCTTAGGATTTGGGTAAACCCCATAGCGTTGGAAATAAGCCTCCGCAGATCTTGGCTTAATTCTTTCATCCAAAATAATGGTCTGGCGTGCTGTACCCGTACCAAAACGTAACGAGAATGTATTATCTGGCTTATACTCCAAACCCAGGGATTCTGTAAAATATCCTGGCGACATGAACGCAGAAACAACACCGGTGATCGAGTCCTGACCATCAGCACCCTTCGCATAGGTATAGCGACTGTCAAACTGCGACTCGAAAGTGAACGAGGTATAGATCGCCCAGCTTTTCGACAATTTGTAGGAAAGCTTATTATCCCAGAACACACGGTCGTTGTTCGGCTTTGCCAGTTGACCTTCGTTTCTGATCTTACCATACTTCAGGTCAATCTCTGTAGTAAAGTTGAAATTATTCTTTGTATAGTCTGATTTATGCCATATCAAGCCCATGATAGCCCAAGAGTTGATACCCCCCAGCTTCCAGTTTTCGCTAAAAGCGGCTTGGTTAAAGTTAATTCCAATCTTGCTCCAATGTTTCCAGTAGTTCACTTCTAAATCCAACTTCGGAATAGGAACATTAATATTCTTAACGTTCAACGCTTGCCCTGCTTTGTTTTCATTGATTGTCGTGTCGGGTCTGACGCGCAAATCCTTCAAATCCTGCGCATATGCTACGGTAAACCCAAGCATCAAAAGAAAAAATGGTAAAAGGTAGAATTTTATCTTCATATTATTTTTTTTGATTAACATCCAGCTTTATATCAGGCAACTCACGCAAAGGTCGCAAATTTGGGTGTAGTTTAAACACTTCGTACTTACTTTTTATATATTGAACCAGTTGATAGTGGTTCGCCTTCGAGATAAACTCGTATGAAGGCCGAAACAAGCGCATATAAACCTGCAATTGCTCACCCTCAAGATCTGTCAACGAGCGCACTAAATCAGGTGAAAAATAAAAATCAACGATATTCTCTTCGTGTATCCTTTCGATATGCTGGGTGAAGCGCCTTGCATTCTTTGCTTCCCGGCTTACCAAACTATACAGCGCATCAATACTAACCCCGGCGCCAGTCGGTCCGACCGTAAAATAGTCCTTCGGCTGTGCCAGATCAAAAGCCTTTTTATAGTCTCTTTTTATCTCTTTCAATACATCATCCGGCGAGCGACGACCATATACCTGTACGGGGTCAATTCGCTTCACAGCAGGCGTTAAGTTAATAATCAATGCTTGTTGATTCGTAAACGTCAATGTATCGCCAACATAACCTAATTTACGGATTGATATCCGATCGCCGGCTTGCGCCCTGATATTGAACTCTCCGCGCGAATCGTTAAATAGCAGTACGTTAGTGCTTAAGTTTTTAATTTGTACCTCTCCCAAGCGTTGCTTAGACTCTCTATCATAAACAATACCAGACACCGAAGTTTGGGCGTATAGGTCGCTAGATAAAGAAACTAAAATTAAAAAAAGTAATGCTATTAGGTTTTTCATCTAATACCAAAACTACGTCTTAGAAGAATAGGTTGCTAATATTTAACATCTTTTAATGAGCCGTGTAACTATTTTGATACGACTAGAAGCTGCCCAACATAGACGCTATCTCCCGATAAGCCATTCATTTCTTTCAATGCGGCAACCGTGGTCTGATATCTGCTGGCAATATTTGTTAGTGTGTCGGAGGCTTTCACCTCATAGATCTGCATAGCCACCGGCTTTTTGATTTCCTCGGCCTGTACTTGTGGCTCTTCTACTTTCTTTTCTTCGATAATTTCCTCTACGCGTTCTGCTCTGGCAATTACCTCGATAGGTCTTTCTGCCACATCATACTGCTGTAGATTATAGCGCTCGATTAAATCGATGAGCAGCTCCGGATATCGAGGGTTAGTAGCATAGCCTGCCGCCTTCAGCCCGCGTGCCCAGCCTTTATAATCGTCTTTTTTCAACGTAAAGAGAGACTCATATCGCTTTCTTAGCAAGAATTGAGAATGGTCTTTAAATGATTGTTCAGGATTGTTATATACGCGGAAGCAATCATTGACTGCATCGTCAGGTCGGGTTACAGAGCGGCCTGTCCAGGAGCCGCCGCACTTGATACCGAAGTGATTGTTTGCATTGACCGCTAGGTAGGAGTTTCCATTGCCCGATTCCAATAGAGCCTGCGCTAGCTTAATACTTGCAGGAATACCATACTTATTCATTTCTTCGATGGCAATGCCCTTATATCGATTGATATAGGCTAAACCGGTCATGGATACAGCACCCTTGTTTCCAGCATTTCCAGAACCATTGGGGCGATGGGTTGTCCCCTTGTTAGAACCCGGTTTCTGTAATACCGTAGAGCGTTTCGTTCCACATGAAACAAAAAATATGGCCAATATTAAACTGGCCAACATCAATCTCTTTGTCATTCGTTAAGTACGATTAATTCAGATTTATCTTTTCGTCGTATTTTTCTAAGTTGTATCTATCGATAGTAGAAATCACCTTACGCGACCAATCTCCGGTTTCCGAATAGCCAGATCTTGCAATCCCTTTCACCCAAGATTTATAGTCGTCTGATTCATGCTTATCGAACAAAGGTTTGGTAGCCTTTCTTCTTTGCAATAGCCCAACGAAATCTCTGTAAGAGTCTAACACCGAACCATAGCCTTTATAAGCAGAACGAATCTTCGTACTATTGTTTTTTCCCTTAATCCCGAAATGGTTATTTAGGTACTTAGCGATACGGCTATTGCCGTAAGCACTTTCATGGATGGCTACAGCTAGTATTACTGATGCTGGAACCCCCGTTTCTCGCATTAAGCGTTGCGCATCTGTGCTGTGCTTCGCTATATACGATTTTGTTGTGTAGTCTTGCGCATGCAAGCTTAAAGTTGTAATTACGGTAAGTGTACATACCATAAAAATCTTTCTACAATGTTTTAGCATAAACCTGTTTTTAGTTTAACACTACTTTTTGCGTAGCACAAAAAGCCCGTCACGTATGGGGAGAATCAATTTTTCTACCCGATTATCACTCGCCAGTGTTTTGTTTAATTCAATAACTTGTTTTGTCTGACTGTCCGGCTTATCATCAAAAACCTTGCCTTTCCATAAGACATTGTCTATTAATATCAAGCCTCCAGTCTTCACGCGATCAATAAGCTCCTGAAAGTAATATAGATTGCGTTTCTTATCAGCATCTATAAATATCAAGTCAAACTGACCATCGATTGTTGGGATAACCTCCGCAGCGTCTCCGATATGATAAACGATTTGCGATGCATAATCCGACTGTTCAAAATAACCCTGAACGCGCTCTTGCTGCTCTTCGTTGATATCTATGGTATGTAAAACGCCTCCTTCTGCCAATCCCTCCGCTAAGCAAATCGTCGCATAGCCGGTGAATGTTCCTATTTCAAGCGCCAATGTAGGTTGTACCAATTTGCTAAGCATGGACAGCACCCTTCCTTGGTAATGTCCCGACAACATATGCGGCATGGTCTCCTTAAGATATGTCTCTCGATTGACCCTTTTTAACAACGCATTTTCCTCATCGGTAGTATCTTCCAAATAGGAATTTAGACGCTCAAATTCTTCAAACATACTGCGCAAAGGTAAAAATTTAGTTTTTATAAAACAATGATTTTTTATTTAAACACTTAATAATCAAAGTGTTACACGGTAACGGGAAAACAAAAAAACCGCTTTTAAAGCGGTTTTAACAAGTATTATATTCGTAGACTTTTAGTCCAAAGATGCCGTAATTAAGCGTAAAAACTCCGATCTCGTTACATCATTTTGAAACGCGCCGGTAAAAGCGGATGTGGTAGTCACTGAGTTTTGTTTCTGTACGCCACGCATCGCCATACACATGTGCTTACATTCGATAACGACAGCAACACCAGCTGGCTTCAAGGTATCCTGAATACAGTCGCGAATCTCATTGGTTAAGCGCTCTTGTACCTGCAATCTGCGAGCGAACACATCCACGATACGTGGAATCTTGCTCAACCCTACAATATGACCATTTGGAATATACGCGATATGCGCTTTCCCGAAGAATGGAAGCATATGATGCTCACACATCGAATACACTTCGATGTCCTTCACGACGACCATCTGACTGTATTCCTCTGCAAACATCGCACTACGCAGCACTTCTGAGGCGTCGATATCATAACCGTGCGTCAAAAATTGCAAAGCCTTCGCCACGCGCTCCGGTGTTTTCACCAAGCCTTCGCGGTTTGGATCTTCACCTAAGGCGTCTAATATATCTTTATAGTGGTTTGCAATGCGCTCCACATGTTTTTCGTTGTATTGATCTATTTTGATATAGCCGTCTTGTTCTGCTTCGTCAAAATCGTGCATATTCTTTCCTTTAAACTAATGATGAATTAATCGCCGAAGTATTCGACCGAGTTATTTTCCGTTTCGTGCAAACGAATGGCATGAAGCGTTACATTTTCCTTTGCAAAGTGGGGCTTCAGGATATGGAAGATTTCCATTGCAATCACTTCCGTCGAAGCCATCTTGTCTTTCATAAAGTCAACATCGAGGTTAATGTTCTTATGATCCACTTTATCGATAATCTGCGTGTTAATGATTTCTTTCATCAACTTAAGGTCGATCAAGAACCCGGTTTCTGGGTTTATCTCTCCCTTAACGGTAACAAACAGATCATAATTATGGCCATGCCAATTAGGGTTTGCACAGGTCCCGAAAACTCGTTCATTTTCTTCCGGAGTCCAGTCTTCTCTATGCAATTTATGGGCAGCGTTAAATCGTTCGCGTCGTGTTATATAAATCATAGTACAAAGATAGCGTTATTTAATGTAATTTAGCGTGCATCCATTTAGACATATGAAAATTCTTATCGTCGCAGCAACCGAATTCGAAATAGCAGAATCCATCCCCTTTTTACAAGAGTATCAGGTTGATTATCTGATTACTGGCGTCGGTATGACCGCAACAGCATTCGCGCTAGGACAACGTTTAGCTAGTGAATCCTATGATCTGCTCGTCAACGTCGGCATTGCAGGCACATTCGACCCTTCGCGATCGCTGGGCGACCTTGTTCGGGTTACGAAAGACCAGATATATCAATTCGGAGCTGAGGACAAGGGCAACTTTGTTTCAATCGAAACACTAGGGTTTGGACAATCCGGCTTTACAGCTGTATTGCCCGAAATGCAGCTCCCTCCAGTATATACGCAATTGGATGCTGTTGAAGGCATCTCTGTCAACAAAGTGCACGGCAGTGAACAGTCCATCAGCGAGCTTAACCATACGTTAAGCCCCCAAACCATTGAAAGCATGGAAGGCGCCGCTTTTTTCTACTGCGCAACGCAAGCCAATGTGCCGGCCATTCAGGTTCGATCCATCTCCAATCATGTAGAACCCCGAAACACAAAAAACTGGAACATTCCTGATGCACTAAGCAAATTGAACCGCTGGTTGCGGGAATTTATCCTCCAACATAGGTCATAATATTGTGATTATTTGCGATGAACGATACGTGTCCCTCGAAAATAGTACATGTGTTCGTGCTAATTATTGAGAAAATATAGTATTTTTGCATATCTTAAAAAGACACTATTCCTAACACTGATGAGAGAAATACAATTCAGAGAAGCGCTTCGCGAAGCAATGAACGAAGAGATGCGTAAAGATGAAACAATTTTTTTAATGGGCGAGGAAGTCGCTGAATATAACGGTGCTTACAAAGTAAGTCAAGGTATGCTTGATGAATTTGGTGCTAAACGTGTTATTGACACACCTATCGCTGAGCTTGGTTTCGCAGGTATTGGTGTTGGTGCTGCTATGAATGGTTTAAAACCAATTGTTGAATTCATGACATTCAACTTCTCTTTAGTAGCTATCGACCAAGTTATCAATGCTGCAGCAAAGATTCACCAAATGAGCGGTGGTCAATTCAGCTGTCCAATCGTATTTAGAGGTCCTACAGGAAATGCGGGTCAATTAGCGGCTCAGCACTCTCAAAACTTCGAGAACTGGTTTGCAAACACTCCAGGTCTTAAAGTTGTAGTTCCTTCAAACCCATATGACGCAAAAGGTCTTTTAAAATCATCGATTATCGATCCAGATCCAGTAATCTTTATGGAGTCTGAGGTTATGTATGGCGATAAAGGTCCGGTTCCTGAAGAAGAGTATTACTTACCTATCGGAAAAGCAAACTTAGTAAAAGAAGGTACAGACGTTACAATCGTTTCTTTCGGTAAAATGGTTCCTCGCGTAGTAATCCCTGCGGTAGAAGAATTAGCGAAAGAAGGTATCAATGCTGAATTGATCGACTTACGTTCAGTTCGTCCAATTGATTTCCCAGCAATCATCGAATCTGTAAAGAAAACAAACCGTTTAGTAATTGTTGAAGAAGCATGGCCTATCGCTTCAATTTCTTCAGAAATTACTTTCCATGTTCAAAAACACGCTTTCGACTACTTAGACGCTCCAGTTATCCGCGTTACATCAGCAGATGTACCTCTTGGATACGCACCTACATTAGTAGAAGCATCTCTTCCAAGCATCGCTAAAGTTGTGAAAGCGGTGAAAGAAGTATCTTACGTTAAAAAGTAAAAATATTTAAATAAACCAAAAAGAGCTG